>NZ_JBSVQM010000060.1:0-1789 GCF_054863625.1 Clostridium sp. Marseille-QA1073
ATATAATTTTTTAACAGTTTAATTATACCAAAAAATACGAAAACATACTATATTGGCCTGTAATTAAATGTAATTCCCTAAAATTAGCTCCAAAAATTTACTATAAATTATCAACAAAATATATAAATTTTAATTAAAGCATTGCATATAAATAATTTAATTTCTTTTAGTATACTCATAAAAGCTTTGAAATTTATTAAGAAATAGTTAAAATTTTATATTTTTTACTAATTTTAAATAGAAATTAATTTCAATCGTAGTTATTAATTTTCATAAGTTCTCCATTAATTAAGTGTAGCGACAAACTTAACTTAATTCACAGTTCACAATGCACAATTCACAATTGTGGATATTTCTCAGTTGCCACTGAGAAATTTAAAATTGATTAACTGTAGCGGCGAACAGTGTTCGCCACATATTATTGATTAATATTAAATTATAAGACATATTAAAAAGGCTGACGACACTGTTGACCACTACAATAAAAAACTAGCAATTGTATTGCTAGTCAAAAAAATGCATTCAAAGAAATTATTTTGCTAGAAAATAATTTCAACCTTAATTGTGAATTGTGAACTGTGCATTGTGCATTAATTAAGTTCCCCTACAATAAAAAAACTAGCAATTCTATTGCTAGTTAAAAGTCAGTAAAAAATTAATTTAATTAAAACTTAAAAAGTACATATTTATATGCTTTCTAAGCTATAGCATCAATTTTTTCTCCTTCATACTTATCTTTATCATTGATATTTTCACTATAATGCTTAATATTTTCAGCAGTTTGTTGTTGCTTTATTAATAGCTTATCATCATTTTGTGTATTATCATTGTTGCTAGTATTCTTACTTTCTTCGCTTTTGTAGGTAATATTATTTAATCTATTACTTCCTACACTATTCTCAAATTTATTATTTGTATCTGTTAATTTGTCATTAATTTTTTCAGTAATATTTTCAATGTTTTCCTTTATCTTAGCAACAGATTTTCTCTTTTCAATAGTCTCAATTCCTCTTGACTCATCTAGCTTTATCTCACTTTCTAAAACTCTTACCTCACCAGACATTGAAGTTCTTTGAGAAGATAAAGCTTTAGCTTGAGATAAATTATTAGAAAGACTTAAAACACTAGTCATTTTTTCTTCAGAGTTATCTCCATTACTTTCTTTAGCAGAAAGTTTATTTGATTTTTCTTTAAGTTTCTCTTTTTTCTTACTTACATCCTCAGTACCAAGTGATTTACGTTGTTCTTCACATTGAATTTTACTTATTTGCTCATTGATTTCATTAATTTGCTTATTAATATCATGTAGCTTTTCTTTTATTGCTGACGGACTTTCACCATTCTCTAAAGCTTTTTCAATAATATCATTTTTTCTGTCCATTAAATTTACTTTTCGCTCAATTAAATTTTCAAGCATATTGTTTTTCTTTGACTTTCGTCCTAAAGATACAGCCATACTACTTTTATTCATAGTATTATTTTTTTCAGTTCTTCCATTGTTATCATTAGAATTTTTAATAAAACTACTATTAGAAGAATGATGTAAACTTACTGGTCTCACGTACTGTTGTGATGAAAAAGATATTCTCATATATAGCCCCCCTTTATTATAAATTTGTAATCACAATATACTTTGTTACACTTCTTATATCGTGAAAAATTATGGAAAGTTTATCATATTATAGAAACAGGTCATAAAAATGAAGAATTAATAATGAAGAATAAAAAGTTTATGGACATTTCTAAGTAGAAACTGAGAAATTTAAAATTGATTCTTTTTTGAAGTTAC
>NZ_JBSVQM010000061.1:0-1712 GCF_054863625.1 Clostridium sp. Marseille-QA1073
TATCTTTAAAAATCATCACTTTACCATTATACTTATAAATGTACCACTTTTAAAAATATATTGTTCAATTTTGTTTTTATATAATAACCAAATTAAATAATAAATATGTTGTTGATTATTTAAAAATATATTTTAAATCAATATGGAATAAAAAGGAGCATAAAAATGAGTTATGGTATTTTTACTTTATTACCATCACTGATATCAATAATACTAGCACTTATAACTAAGCAGGTTATAATTTCTTTATTTGCTGGAATATATATTGGTGAATTAATATTATCTGGTGGAGCATTATTGCCTTCACTAAATGCATCTTTAGAAAGAATAATATCTGTTTTTTCTGAAGGTTGGACAACTAAAACAATTATATTTTGTATATTTGTAGGTTCAATAATAACTTTAATTCAGGTTTCCGGTGGAGTTGAAGGTTTTGTCGATTACTTAACTACAAAAACACAAACTATAAAAAGTAGAAAAGCATCAATGATGCTTGGATATATTGTTGGAATAGTAATTTTTATAGAATCTACTATAACCTGTCTTGTTTCAGGAGCTATAGCTAGACCTGTTACCGATAAATATAATGTTTCAAGAGAAAAATTAGCTTATATAGTTGATTCTACATCTGCACCTATGTGTTCTATTCTCCCTTTTAATTCATGGGGTGCCACCTTATTAGGAGTGATTTCTGCACAGATAACAGCTGGAGTTATATCTGGAAATCCAGTTCAAATATTAGGTAAAAGTTTATTATTTAACTTTTATTCAGTTATAACTATACTTTCTGTAGCTTTTTATATACTTACTGATAAAGATTTTGGTCCCATGAAAAGTGCAGAAATTAGGGCAAAAACTACAGGTTCAGTTATAAGAGAAGGTTCAACTCCTCTTATCTCTGATGATGTAACAGAAATTTCAACTAAAAATGGTATTAAACCTAACATGTGGAATATGATACTTCCATTAATAGTATTAATAGGCATGATTCCTTTAGGTCTTTATATCACTGGGAATGGTAATACATTAAATGGTTCAGGTTCAACTGCAGTATTTTGGGCTGTATTTACAACTATAGTTTTCTGTGGAATACTATACAAAATTAAAGGCATAATGAATCTAAATGAATTTATGAACTATACCTTTAAAGGTGCTAGTGGAATGTTACAAGTAGCTTCAATTCTTGTATTTGCATTTGCTATTGGTAATGTAATTGGAGACTTAAAAACAGGCGATTTTATAGCAAGCACATTATCTGGGAAAATTAACCCTAGTTTTGTACCTGCTTTAATATTTATCTTTTCTTCAATAATAGCATTCTCAACAGGGACAAGCTTTGGTACTTTTGCTATAATGACACCTATTGCCGTATCCATGCATGCGGGGCTTAATGCTAATCTATATCTTTGCATAGGTGCAGTAATTTCTGGTGGAGTTATGGGAGATCATTGTTCACCAATTTCAGATACAACAATAGTATCATCAATGGCAACAGCTTGTGATCATATAGACCATGTAAAGACTCAGTTGCCTTACGCATTATTAAATGGTTTAATAAGCTTTATTCTTTATATAATATTTGGATTTATAGTGTAAAAAAGGAGTTCATCGGACTCCTTTTTCTAATTCACAATGCACAATTCACAATTGTGGATATTTCTCAGCTATCATTGAGAAATTTACAATTATTTATCTGTAACGTTGAACAATGT
>NZ_JBSVQM010000062.1:0-1666 GCF_054863625.1 Clostridium sp. Marseille-QA1073
TTCATAGTAATTTTTAATCCACAGCTTTCCATAAAAATATATTACTATATTTAAAAATAAAAAATCTTCTAGTACGACTCTGCTACTAGAAGATTTTTTATGACAAACTATGCATTACAACAAAATTCGACATGCAATAAATATGCGACAGCCCTTGGGGTTGGGCTGCCTGAAATAAATAAAAAGGGGGCTATATATCTCTTTATTTATTTTGCACCTTTATTATATTACTATTTCAATCCATATTCAAGTATATTTATAAAAAATTTTATAAAAAATACATATTTTTATTGGAAATTTCTTAATATATTAACAATCTTTTTAAATTTAGAGGTTTTTCATCATAAAAATGTATATTTTATTAATATTCTGTTAATTCGTAAGACATATTGTTACATAACCCTTATACAATTGAGAATTGACGATTGACAATGGACAATTATGGATACTTCTCTTTTAATAAGAGAAGCTTTTAATTAATTTCTTTTTAAAGTGACACAGTCACTTTTATTGAAAAATGCATTTGAAGAAATTAATTTCAATCATAATTGTCAATTTTCCATTCTCAAATATCTAATTGTAGAGGCGAACAGTGTTCGCCATAATATTTTTTATATTAATATTAAATTATGAGACATATACAAAAAAACTGGTGAACACTGTTCACCTGTACTAAAAAAACTAGCAATTATATTGCTAGTTTAAAATCAGTTAAAGAAATTAATTTGTAAAGAATTAATTTCAACCGTAATTGTCAATTTCAATTTTCCATTTTCAATTATCTAAGTTTTTTCTACACATTTTTAAGCATTTCTATTTCTTCTTCCGTTAATTCTCTATATGTGCCTTCTTCTAAACTTTCATCTATTTTAAGTGGACCAAAGCTTATTCTTCTTAAATAAACTACAGATTTACCTACTGCTTCAAACATTCTTTTAACTTGATGAAATTTACCTTCTTGAATTGTGACTAAAACTTCTGACCCATGCTCGCTAGCTTCAAGTATTTCTAATTTAGCAGGCATACACTGATATCCATCATCTAATATAATCCTATTTTCAAAAGCTTTAACATCTTCTTCTGTAACTACTTTATCTATTTCAGCATAATAAACCTTATCTACATGACTTTTAGGAGATAT
The DNA here is from genome assembly GCF_054863625.1 of Clostridium sp. Marseille-QA1073. Classification (NCBI taxonomy): domain Bacteria; kingdom Bacillati; phylum Bacillota; class Clostridia; order Eubacteriales; family Clostridiaceae; genus Clostridium; species Clostridium sp. Marseille-QA1073. The sequence continues at coordinate 1,142 of NZ_JBSVQM010000062.1, forward strand.
TAATTTATGATTTAACTCTCCATCATTAGTTATTAAAAGTAATCCTACTGTATCTTTGTCTAGTCTTCCTACAGGAAATGGTTTAAACACTTGATATTCTGGCTCTAAAATATCTATTACTGTTTCATCATAATTGTCAAAGGTAGCACTTACCACTCCATCAGGTTTATTCATCATTATATATATAAATTCTCTATAGTTTAAAACTTCCCCTTTAACCTCAATAACATCAACTTCAGGGTTAATTTTTATAGCACTATCTTTAACTTCTTCCCCATTAACTAAAACTTCTCCTTTTTTGCATAGTGCCTTAACCTCTTTTCTACTTCCATGACCTAAATTTGCTAAAACTTTATCTAATCTTTCCATCATATTCTAATCCTACCTTTCAACCGCTAACTTAACACTCCTTATTATATACATTTAGAATAAAATAAAACAAGAGGTTATTCAATTCACAATTCACAATGCAAAATTCACAATTATGGATATTCCTCAGTGGTAACTGAGAAATTTAAAATTGAT
>NZ_JBSVQM010000063.1:0-1659 GCF_054863625.1 Clostridium sp. Marseille-QA1073
TAAATAATTATACCGTATAATATGAATTTTTTATGTATATTACTTATTTTTTTGCATTAAATGATTGTAATAAATTATTAATAGTTAATTTTTTAATTATTCTTAAATTTAATTGAAAACTTGCTATTTATAAGGTAAAATATTAACAACATATTGAAAGAGGAGGATTAACATGAGTAATGAAATAAGAAAACCTAAACTTTTTGAAGCATTATTACCAATTATTTTTTTAGCAGTATGCCTCTCTGTTGGAATAATATTATATGAATCAAGTGCTCATATACCTTTAATTATCGGTTCAATAATTGCGTCTTTCATTGCACTTAGATTAGGATTTAAATGGAAAGACTTAGAAGAAGCATTTATAAATTCTATTCAAATGTCCATGCAGGCAATAATTATTTTGATGATAATTGGAATTATTATTGGTTCTTGGATTCTTAGTGGAACAGTTCCTACTATGATATATTACGGACTTAAGATCATTTCTCCTAGTATATTTTTAGTTGCCTCCTGTATTATGTGCTCAATAGTTTCTCTAGCTACAGGTAGTTCTTGGACTACTGCTGGAACTGTTGGTATTGCACTACTAGGAATTGGTCAAGGTCTTGGTATTCCAACTCCTATGATTGCTGGTGCTATTATATCTGGCGCATACTTTGGAGATAAAATGTCACCTCTTTCTGATACTACAAATTTGGCACCTGCTATGGCTGGTTCTGAACTATTTGAGCATATAAAACACATGATTTATACTACGGCGCCAAGTATGATTATAGCTTTAGTAATCTATGGAATATTAGGACTAAGATATTCTGGTAAAGAATTAGATATAACTCAAATTAACACTATATTAAGTGGTCTTCAAACAAATTTCAATATAACTCCATGGCTTTTAATTCCTCCAATAGTTGTTATAGTTTTAGTTGTTAAAAAAATCCCTGCTATTCCTGGATTAATTGCTGGTGCAATATTAGGTGGATTGTTTGCAATGCTATTCCAAAGTTCTTCTTTTGGCGATGCTATAAATGTTATGAATTCAGGATATATTGGAAATAGTGGTGTTGAAATGGTTGATGAACTTTTAAATCGAGGCGGGCTTCAAAGTATGATGCCCACTGTATCCTTAATTATGTGTGCTATGATTTTTGGTGGAATTATGGAAAAGTCAGGTTGCCTCGGATTACTTGCTGAAAGTTTATTAAAATTAGCAGTAAACACCGGTTCTTTAATACTAGTAACTATAGTATCTTGTATATTTACTAACATTATTGCTGGAGATCAATATTTAGCAATAGTTATTCCAGGTAGAATGTATAAGGATGAATATGCAAAACGAGGCCTTGCTGCCAAAAATCTTTCAAGAACTCTTGAAGATGCTGGTACTATGACCTCTTGCTTTGTTCCTTGGAATACCTGTGGAGCATTTATGAGCAGTACTTTAGGTGTACACCCATTTGCTTATATGTCTTATGCTTTTCTTAACTTAATAAATCCAATCGTTGCTATTATCTATGGATACACAGGTATAACTATTGAAAAAATTAAGCCTGAAAATGCAAACCCTGAAAAAAGATCTTCTTTAAATATATAAATACAATTTGAAAATTAAAATACATTATAATAAAATCTATTCTAAAAAATCTTATACCCAATCTC
>NZ_JBSVQM010000064.1:0-1608 GCF_054863625.1 Clostridium sp. Marseille-QA1073
ACTTCTTAGCTTTTACACAGTAAAGTATTTTAAATGATATATTTACTTTATTCAGGGCAAAATAAAGAAGATAGTTTTACAAACTATCTCCCTTCTTTTCCTCTTTATCTTAACCTATTAACCTTTACCATTAAATAATCAAGTCTCTTTTTATTAATAGTCTAAATCACTAATTACATAAAATTTGATTTTTCTTTTATTTCAATAATTAAACATATTCATTATTTACATATTAGCTTCACTTTTCAAAAGTACAAAAAACCTGTACTTTTATATTTAGTACAGGTTTAAGTTATAATTATTTATATGGTTTACCTAAATGTTCATCTTGCCAATAATTATAGTAATCATTTGTCCATTTGCTTCCATCATAATATTCAACATCTCTAACACAAGCAATTACTTCTTTTACAGTTCCATAATCTGTATATAAATTCCATGATCTATTATAACCAAATGTTTCACCTGCTTGTATATTTACGGACTCAGCTTTACCTTTAAATAATTGATTTTCTCCAGCAAGTATTCCTGACTTAAGAGGATATCCATTACCATCATACATAAGAATACCTACTGTAAAATTCTTAACAACTTTATTTGTATTATTTTTCACTATAACTTGAGCTTCATCGTCAATATTAAAATAGCCTGAAACTACACTACTATTAACTACAACTAACTCTTGCTTTCCTTTTAATTCTTCAATTTTTTGTTTCCTTTCAGCTTCTAATTTTTCTTGTTGTAATTTTTTATATGCTTCATTTTTTGCAGTTAAATCCACATCATCTGAAAAAACTGCTATTGCTTCAGACAATGTTGTTATTGCTTTATCATAGTCTTTTTTATTTGCAAATTCTTCAGCACTTTTTAATATTTGATCTTTATACTTTTTTTCATTATTTTTAATCTGTTCTTTAGCCTTTTCATAGTTCTTATCATCAGATATTACATTTTTATATTCTTCTATAGCATTTTTTAAATCATTGTTTTTAAAAAACTCCTCTGCTTTCTTAAATGCAATTCTTGAATCATTAAGATTATTAATTTTAATAATTGAATTAGTAACATCAGTTGGCACTAATCGTATATTTTTTATTGTTTCAAGCCTACTTTTGGCTTTATCATAATCTATTTTTTCATCCACAAATGATTTTTCAATTTCAATAATTTCATCCTTTAAAAATGAAATTACTTTCTCTTCTTTGTCTGAATCTCCTTTAATTTTATTATGGTAAAGTTTAACCGCTTCTGTCTGTTTATTATTTATAATTTCACTTTTAAATTTTGATACAGGATTATTAAAATAAATAATTCCAGATACTGCACAGATTATTATTACTAAAACTGTACACAACATAGTAAGATTTTTTTTGTTATTAAGTAATTTTATTTTGTCCTTAATTAATCTCTTGCTTTGTTTTTCATTATTTGATGATAACTTTGTACCACATTTGTTACAAAACAAGCTCTCCTTTTGATTTTCAGCTCTACATTTTGTGCATATCATTCCCAATGTCCCCTTTTATTAACATACAATTAAATTATAGTACATTTATGTATAAATTCAATAATTTTGTTAAATTATTGTAAACATTCATCCTCTATGCA
>NZ_JBSVQM010000065.1:0-1459 GCF_054863625.1 Clostridium sp. Marseille-QA1073
TTAGTAAAAATTAATTTTAATCATAATTGTGAATTCAAACACCTAAAGATGTAACTATATTGGCTTATACTGAACTTTGCAACTAGTATGTTTATACATATGAAAGCTTGTCCTACTTACTAAAAGCTTCAGCAATAATCTGAAGCTTTTAGTTTATACTTTCATCTTGTCCACTACATAAGTTGCAAACCAAATTAAAAAGAAAACACCTCCACCCATGTAAACAGTCTTTTTAATGTTTGATATAGCTTCCGCTTTCTCTGATCCATCCCCTTGGAAATATTTAAATGAGTGAATAAGAATTACTACTACTGTAACCACTGCCACTAAAGCTAAAAACCATCCCTTAATATCATTTAGTATTGCTGTTATCTTAGGTACAAATGGATTACTTGAAGCCATTATTAAAAAATTCATAATTAATATACCCCCTTCCTTTTTCTATTTAATTATACTAAATATTTACTTTAATATAAAGATTTTTACAAATATTTATTTAAAAAGTTATATTGTCCATAAATATCCTATATTTTACAATGCATATTTTAATAAATTCTACAATGATTTAGTTTCTCCTACCATAAATCTACATATTTATATTTTAAATTTATATACACACTAAACTTTTATATATTTTTTCGACATATAAAGGGAAAAAATAAACTCTATTGAATTATGTTTTGTAACATACTAAATAGCTACTTTTAATATCTTGCATGTATTGATTTTTATAAGATATACTCTAGGAGGTGAAATTGTGAAAAGAATATTAGTCATTATATTTCTTGTAATCTTATCAAATATTTCATTTATAAGTTGCAGCAATGAAAACCAAATTAAAAATGAACCAAAATTTGCAATATACCTTGTAAAGGAAGAGCATAAAAGTGGCGCTTTAAGTTACGGAAGAAATGAAAAAGGCGAATATATAAAATCTGAGTTAACCCTTGAGGAATTACTTATAGATGAAATACCATTAATTACAGAGGAAGATATAAAAAAATATCATTGGAATACTCATGAAGTAGAGCTAACTAAAAATTATTTAAAAAAACATAAGATTAAAGTGAGTTATAATGCAAATTCTGATAATACAGGAAGTAATTTATTAGGAACAAAAGAATGGGATGCGGTTGTTATAACAGAGCAAAAGGTAAAAGAATCTATTGTGCAGGATTTCCCCTTAGCCTAAGAAGATCAAATTTTTTACCTGAAATTTTAATTAGAGATGTAGAAAGTAGCTTTTTTATTGATAAACTTGGTAATAAAAGTTCAGAAGATGTACGAAACAGTAAATATATTTATGAAGCATTAAAAGAAGTTAATATTTTAATAGAAAAATAACTGTAGAATTTAAGGTAATTTTTACTTAACTTTAAGAGGTAAAAATAAAGTATGAAATAGTTTTTTATATAATTAATATATAAAACTACAGCTTAGAAAGACTGAAGTTTAGCTT
>NZ_JBSVQM010000066.1:0-1415 GCF_054863625.1 Clostridium sp. Marseille-QA1073
TTTAAACAAAAGGAGAGAAAATAGTGAGTATAACATTATCATTATCTGATATAAGAGAGGCAGAGGAAAATTTAAAGGGAGTTGTAAGAAAAACACCTTTATTTCATTCAAGTACGTTTTCAAAAGACACTGGATATGAAGTATATTTAAAATGTGAAAATAAACAAAAAACTGGGTCTTTCAAACTTAGAGGAGCTTATAACAAAGTTGCATCATTGACAGAGGAAGAAAGAGCTAAGGGAGTTGTTGCATCTTCCGCAGGAAATCATGCTCAAGGAGTTGCATATGCTTCAACTATATTTGGTGTCAAGTCTACAATATGTATGCCATTAACAGCACCTCTTGCAAAAGTTCAAGCTACAAAGAATTATGGAGCAACGGTTATACAGCATGGTGAAGTTTACGATGAATGTTATGCTAAAGCAGTAGAAGTACAAAAGGAAACAGGAGCAACATTTTTGCACCCATTTAATGATGAACATGTAATTGCAGGACAGGGAACAATTGCTCTTGAAATCTTTGAAGATTTACCAGAAGTTGATACTATAATAGTTCCAATTGGTGGAGGAGGAATTATATCAGGTATTGCTATAGCAGCTAAAGCTATAAATGCTAATGTAAAGATAATAGGAGTTCAAGCAGAAATAATTGCTTCAAGTAAAGCATCTCTAGAAAAAGGTGAAGTTGTCACAGTTGAAGGTTCAAAGTCATTAGCAGATGGTATATCTGTTAAAACTCCAGGAGATAAAACTTTTGAAATAATAAAAGAGTATGTTGATGAAATAGTAACGGTTACAGAAGATGAAATTGCCTATGGAATATTTGCACTAATGGAGAGAAATAAGGTCATAGCTGAAGGTGCAGGAGTTGTTTCCTTAGCTTCATTATTAACAGGAAAAATTAAGAATGCTGGTAAAAATGTTGTTGCAGTTATAAGTGGTGGGAATATAGATATAGCTACAATATCAAAAATAATTGATAGACAATTAGTTTTAGTTGAAAGAAGAATAACTCTACAATTTGAATTAAGAGATAAAATAGGTCAATTGGGAGCATTAGTTGCTGAAGTAGCTACACTAGGTGGAAATGTATCAAAGATTAAACAAGATAAAAACTGGAATCCTAAAGGACTTGAGTTTACAAATATTGAAATAGAAATTGAAACAGAATCAAAAGAACATGCTGCAATGATAAAAAATGCCTTAGCAATAAAAGGATATATATTTGAACAAGTATATAAATAATTTTTAAGATTAACCTATACATTTTAAGAGAAATAGCTAGGTGGTATTTTAGAAACCTTTAATTAATTATTCTATTTAAGGTATTTGTAATATCTAAAATAAAAATTATATTTAATACATAAGTGTTTACAACAGTTTTAAAAAATTCTAAAACTGTTGCAAACATTTTTT
>NZ_JBSVQM010000067.1:0-1311 GCF_054863625.1 Clostridium sp. Marseille-QA1073
GAAATTAAGAAATATCTGTAATTTTTATCCTTAAATTTTAACTTTTATAGTTTTCTTTATCTCTTTATAGCTGGTATCATTTTAACCGCTAACAATGAGGAGAATAAAATTTTTAAACAGTCACCGGGTAAAAATATTAAACAGCCAGCTTTTAGTGCACCTATAAAAGTCATAGATACTTTGTTAATTCTAGTTAATATAATGTACATATATGGTACTCCAAATAAATAAACTAGTATTACTCCTAATGTACAAGTCATCAATATATTAAAAAGTGAAATTTTCTTTTTTGTTATTAATTTTTTACATAATGTACCTACAACAAATGCACATATAATATAACCTATTAAAAATCCGAAGGTAGGAGAAAATATCATACCTACACCACTTTTCCCGCCTGCAAAGATAGGAAGACCTACGAGTCCTAAAGTTATATAAACTATTTGAGATAATGCACCTAAATTACCTCCTAGTAAAATACCAGATAAAAGAGTAAATAATAGTTGCAGGGTTATAGGCACAGCACCTAAAGGAATAGAAATAAAAGCACCTACTGCAGTTAAAGCAGCAAATAATGATACAAGTATAAAATCTTTAGTTCTAATTTTCATGAAAGTCCCCCTAAGAAATTATTGTAAATATAAAAATAAAATTCGTTTACAATAATATCTTATGAGATTTAAAATGAATAGTCAACAATAAAAAATATACAAGTTTACAATACTAAGAATAAAACTTAATATTTACATTTATGCCTTCAGGTAGAAGGTCTAAAATTATATAAGAATAGTATTTTTCTTTTCTTTTGCTGGTAGGTGACCCAGGATTTATTATTAGTGTCTTATTTTTAGTTGTAACAAAAGGTTTGTGACTATGTCCAAAAATAATTACATCTAAACTATCATTTTTAAATATTTCATATACATTATCAATGGTGCTTTTCTTAGAACCATGTCCATGATACACTCCAATTTTATACTTATCTAAAGTTATAATCTGTTTTTCTTTTACCTTAGACCTAGTTTCTTCTTTATCGTTATTTCCATAGACACCAATAAATCTATGATGCTTTTCAATATAGGGTATAACTTTATTGCTAGTATAATCTCCAGCATGAATAACTAAATCAACATCTTTTAAGGATTTTGTTATTAACTTTTCTATTTTATCCATATGTTTGCGTACATGGGTATCTGAAATCACTGCTATTTTCATATTTTATCTCCACCTAAATGTAAATTGTTTACGTTAAGCTAAATAATATTAAAATTTAACTTATAAATTATTTATTTTAAAATATAAAGGGTATGA
>NZ_JBSVQM010000068.1:0-1304 GCF_054863625.1 Clostridium sp. Marseille-QA1073
CTGAAAATTGCACAGTGAAATTAATTAGGTCAAGCCCTCGACTTATTAGTATGAGTCAGCTGAACATGTTGCCATGCTTACACCTCTCACCTATCAACCTGGTGTTCTTCCAGGAGTCTTACTAACTTATGTTATGGGAAATCTCATCTTAGGGGGGGCTTCACGCTTAGATGCTTTCAGCGTTTATCCCTTCCAGACATAGCTACCCAGCTGTGCCACTGGCGTGACAACTGGTGCACCAGAGGTCTGTCCATCCCGGTCCTCTCGTACTAAGGACAGCTCCCTTCAAATTTCCTACGCCCGCGACGGATAGGGACCGAACTGTCTCACGACGTTCTGAACCCAGCTCGCGTGCCGCTTTAATGGGCGAACAGCCCAACCCTTGGGACCTACTTCAGCCCCAGGATGCGACGAGCCGACATCGAGGTGCCAAACCTCCCCGTCGATGTGGACTCTTGGGGGAGATCAGCCTGTTATCCCCGAGGTAGCTTTTATCCGTTGAGCGATGGCCCTCCCACGAGGAACCACCGGATCACTAAGCCCGACTTTCGTCCCTGCTCCACTTGTCTGTGTCGCAGTCAGGCTCCCTTCTGCCTTTGCACTCTTCGAACGATTTCCGACCGTTCTGAGGGAACCTTTGGGCGCCTCCGTTACTTTTTTGGAGGCGACCGCCCCAGTCAAACTGCCCACCTAACAATGTCCCGTGACCTGATTCAAGGCCTCCGGTTAGAATTCCAGTACTATCAGGGTGGTATCCCAAGGATGACTCCACAAAGGCTGACGCCCTTGCTTCCAAGTCTCCCACCTATCCTGTACAGATAGTACCGAAACTCAATGCTAAATTGCAGTAAAGCTCTACGGGGTCTTTCCGTCCAATCGCGGGTAGCAAGCATCTTCACTTGCACTACAATTTCGCCGGATTTGCTGTTGAGACAGTGCCCAAATCATTACGCCATTCGTGCGGGTCGGAACTTACCCGACAAGGAATTTCGCTACCTTAGGACCGTTATAGTTACGGCCGCCGTTTACTGGGGCTTAAGTTCATGCCTTCGTTTGCACTAAGCAATCCCCTTAACCTTCCAGCACCGGGCAGGCGTCAGCCCCTATACATCAGCTTTCGCTTTAGCAGAGACCTGTGTTTTTGCTAAACAGTTGCTTGGGCCTATTCTCTGCGGCCTACTTGCGTAGGCACCCCTTCTCCCGAAGTTACGGGGTCAATTTGCCGAGTTCCTTAACAGCAATTCTTCCGATGGTCTTAGGATTCTCTCCTCACCTACCTGTGTCGGTTTGCGGTACGGGCACTA
>NZ_JBSVQM010000069.1:0-1297 GCF_054863625.1 Clostridium sp. Marseille-QA1073
TAAAAGTGACTGCGTCATTTCAAAAATAAATCTATTGAAAACTTCTCTTATAAAAGATAAGTATCAATAGTTCTCCATCGTCAATTGTCAATTATCAATTGTATAAATTATATTCATGCTGAAAGTTCTATTTATTTGTAGGTTTTTGCATATAATTTATATTATGAGAATAATTATTATTTTAATTAAATCGTATTTTAAAATCACAACTATAGCAGTATAATTTAAATAGTAGTAAAGGCGTAGTTAGATATACTGTTACAAAATATACAAAGTTAGGAGAGATTGTATGAATTTAAATAGAAATGATTTATGCTGGTGCGGCAGCGGATTAAAATATAAAAAATGTCATATTGAATTTGATAATAAATTAGATGCTCTAAAATCACAGGGATTTCAAACTCCACCAAGAAGTATTATTAAAACTAAAGAACAAATTGAAGGTATAAAAAAAAGTGCCAAAATTAATAATGCTGTATTGGACTTAGTTGGTAAAAATATAAAAGAAGGTATGAGTACTGAGGAAATTGATAAATTAGTTCATGACTATACCGTATCTCAAGGAGCAATTCCAGCAACTCTAAATTTTGAAGGATATCCTAAAAGTTTATGTACCTCAATAAATGATGAAGTATGTCATGGTATTCCTAGTGAACATATAACTCTTAAAAATGGAGATATAATAAATATAGATGTGTCTACAATACTAGATGGATATTATTCAGATGCTTCAAGGATGTTCATCATTGGCGAAGCAAGTGAGGAAGCAAAAAAACTAGTGGAAGTTTCAAAGGAATGCCTATATAAAGGTATAGAAGCAGTAAAACCTTGGGGATTTTTAGGTGATATAGGTGCAGCAGTTCAAGAACATGCAGAAAAGCATGGTTACTCTGTAGTAAAAGATTTTGGTGGTCATGGTATTGGACTTGAATTTCATGAGGAACCTTTTGTAGCTCATTATGGCAAAAAAGGTCAAGGCATGATTTTAGTACCCGGTATGGTATTTACCATAGAGCCTATGATAAATGCTGGTTCTTATGAAATAGTAATAGATTCTGATGATGATTGGACAGTATTCACAGAAGATGGATCACTTTCTTCACAATGGGAACACACAATATTAGTAACAGAATATGGAATAGAGATACTTAGTAAATAAAGTTTATTAAATTTATCTTCATATGATAATAAGTAAAAAATCTACACACTAATATGAAAATGTATTAGTGTTTGTAGATTTTTATTATTTTAAAATATATGATTTAAACCTTATATTTAATATTTAAAATAACTAAAT
>NZ_JBSVQM010000007.1:0-201655 GCF_054863625.1 Clostridium sp. Marseille-QA1073
GAATTGGAAATCAAAAATGCGAAAAAAGCCTTCTATAATTAGCAAAGCATCAAAAGGTTTACAAAATAAATTTAATAATGTAATTCCAGAAAAATATCATAAAATGTTAACATCTGCAATAAAAAATATGATTAAATTTGTACTTTTAGGTTCAGAAATTGCTACTAAACCTCCTTATGGAATTTTAGATCTTGAAGAAAAAGAAAGATTAGTAAAAGAAAAAATTTTAACATATAAAAGGACTGCTATGATAGAAGGTGCCAGTACAGGTGCTGGAGGGTTTGTTATGAGCCTTGCTGACTTTCCATTACTTCTTAGCATAAAAATAAAATTTTTATATGATGTTGCTTCAATTTATGGATTTGATGTTCGTGATTATAAAGAAAGACTATATATACTTCATATATTTGAGCTTGCATTTTCTAGTCAAGAAAATATAAATAAAGTATTTTCAAAAATGGATAGATGGGAAGAATACTCTAGTTCATTGCCGAATGATATAAATTACTTTGATTGGCGAAAGTTTCAACAGGAATATAGAGACTATATTGATATTGCTAAACTTATGCAAATGCTACCAGCTATTGGAGCTTTAGTTGGCGCTTATGTTAATTCGAAATTGTTAGATAAACTTGGTGAAACAGCAATTAATTCATATAGAATGAGATTATTTAAATAACTATGATTTGTATTCTATTCTTTAAATATTTTTAATAACGGGTTCAAGAGAAAGTACTTAATAAAATACTTATTAATGCTAACTTGTTATTCTTTAATACTTAATTAAACACTTACTAAAATATATCATTCTATATTTTAAATCATAGTATATAATATCATTAAGTTTATGGAGGCTCTATATGGGTAGATTCTATAGATGTTATAACTGTAATGCTTTTAAAGGTGAAATCCCTCCTTGTGCTCAATTCTTAAACAACTCTAATCCTTTAATAAAAGATGGTAGATTATTGTATCGTAATTTTAATAGAATATATTGTTTTTTAAGTGTAAACCCTTCTAATAATAATAATAATATGATAACAACTTCTTCTAATCTTCAGATAAGTATTTCAAATTTTATAATAGGTCTTTATATAAGTCAAATTCAGAATGACATAATTGAATATGATAATAATTCTATAATTCATAATAATAAAGTAGCTAACGACTTTATTCATAGAACTCTAAATAATAACATATCTATTGATGATGAAATTAATGCTTCTATATCTTTCATTATATCAAACACTAATGCTATTTTACCCTTATATACAGCTACAATAAATATAACCCCATTAAATTTATATATTCTTATAAGCCTACATCTTCTTGAAAATAATCCTGCCCTCTTCTTTGGTAATAATGATTATGCCTTAGAAGATGAAGTAAATTTTTATTTATCTTCTTTATCACTAAAATTTCCTTTTTTTAAATTTAAAAATTGTGGTAAATAATATATTAAACCTTATAGAGTATCCTATAAGGTTTTCTTTATAATATTAAATTTAATATTTAAATAATTTAAAATAATATGAATATTTTTGAAAATTTAAATACATAATATTTCCCCAACATATAATATTGATAAATATAGTCGATAATTGTTGTAAAATTATATAAATTAGGTAATTTTTAAAAGGAATGTAAAATAACTTGTAGAATAAATATATAAAATATAATAATGCATAATATTTATATTTTATATATTATTACTACATTTTTGAGTTTTTACAACAGTTGGGAGGTAATTAAATGTTAAAAGAAATCGTGCCCTCTGGAATTTTAGGAATAGGTGCATATATTCCAGAAGAAATTAGAAAAAATGACTTTTGGACAAATATCGAACTAGTAAATTTACCCGAAGGTAGAAAAAGTCCTTTTGAAAGAATAGATGAAAGAAGAGTGTTTCCAACTAATATGCTGCCTTCAGATGCAGAAGTTAAGGCAGCTGAAGTAGCTATTAAAGATGCTGGTATTTCAAAGGACGATATTGATCTTGTCATGGTTCATTCTATGCTTCAAGATGAAATAATTCCTAGTAATGCAAGTTTAGTTCAATATAAATTAGGTTTAAAAAATGCAGGTGCTTGGCATATTGATACTTGTTGTTCAAGCTTTGTTACAATGGTTACCACTGCATCTAATTTAATAGCAATGGGTGAGTTTAAAAATATCTTAATCGTAACTTCTGTATTTCATTCAAGAATTCTCGATTACTCAGATTATTTAAGCTTATATGCAGGAGACGGAGCTGGTGCTATAGTTATGGGACAAGTTCCTGAAGGAAGAGGATATGTTGCATCTTGCTGTAATTCTGATGGTTATTATCATGATGCGTTTACACTTGCTGAAAGAATGCCTTTAAATCAGAAAAGAAGAAGATTCTTTGAACCATCTCCACTAAGACCATTCTTTACAACTAATCCTATTAAGACAAATGGAGTAGGAAAGAACTCTGTTGATATAATGCAAGAAATTCTTGAAAAAACACTTAAAAAAGCTAATATGACTTCAGAAGATATTGATATGTTTTTCTCTCATCAACCAGCTGATTGGGCTCATGATGCATGGAGAGATTCAATTAATATACCTAAAGAACGTTCATATCAGACGTTCCGTAAGTATGGAAATCTTGCTTCATCTTCAATACCAGTGACTCTTTATGAAGCTAAGGAAAAAGGATTACTTAAAGAAGGTCAAACTCTTTTAATTGCATCTTCAGGCGCAGGTGAAAATCACATTGCTGCAATAATAAAATTATAATAATTTTAGAAGATAAAAAAATTGTATAGAGTTGTTGCTATTTTAAATAATTGAGCTTTTAATGTTAATTTATCAAAACTATTTAATCACTCAAATAATTTTTTTAAATGTTAAAGAGGCTAAAAATTATCTGAATAGTTAATAATTTTTATTTATACGAGGGGGATTTTAGATGTACAAAATAAGATATGATAAATTAAAAAACTGTATTTATGTTGTGGTTGAAGGAAGTTTGAAAATGGAAGAAGCTAATAATTATGTAGTAGACTTCAAAAAAGCTGTAGATAATGCAGGTCCAAATTTTAAAATTTGTACTGATTTATCAAAGACTACAGCGGTTCTTCCTGAAATCAATGAAAAACTTAATGAAAGCAAAGCCTATGCAAAAGCGAAAGGATATAAAAAAGCTGCATTTATAATGAGTTCTGCTGTATTGAAAATGCAAGTAAAGAGAGTATTTGAAGAAGATCAAGAAAGCCTTTTTGATAATATAAATGATGCTGAAAAATTTTTAAATAGTTAATCTTACATATACTAAGATTAATAATTATTTTATATTTAAATATCTTTTTAAAAATAACTAGCCAATTATGATGACATACTTGACTAGTTATTTCATTTCAAAGTATTTATTATAATTAGCTCCAAACTTTGATTAATCATTACTAACTTACTCAATTTTTAGTTTCCTCACTTAACTCTTTAACAACGCCACCAATAATTTTTATTCCTTTCTTTATATCCTCTTCATTAACTCTTGAAAAACCCAGTCTTATAGTATCTGTACCTCTACCATCAGTGTAAAATATATCTCCTGGCGTAAATACTACTCCTCTTTTATAACATTCCTCAAGTACAGCCCTTGAACTAAGTCCCTTAAGAAGTTTTATGAATATATGAAGTCCTCCCTGTCCCATTATATATTCATTAGGAATGTACTTTTTCACTTGCTCTAAGGTAAATTCATACTTATATCCATAATATTTTCTAATTTTCTTTATATATCTATTAAAAGCCCCACTTTTCATGTAATGATAAAATGCTCCTTGATCAAGAAAAGAAGAATGAATAGTTCTAGACCTTTTAACACTCTCTAATATATCTATCAATTTAGCATCTCCAAAAATCCAACCCAATCTTAATCCTGGAAAAAGTATCTTAGAAAAACTTCCAATATAAATAACTCCATTACCTTTTGTACAAAGGGATGCTATTGATGGAAGATGCGAACCAGAATATAATAATTCTTCGTTAAAACCATCTTCTATTATAGGCACCCCGTATTTTTGAAAAATCCTAAATATTTCCTGTCTTCTCTCACCATTCATAACAACACCAGTGGGATTATGATATGAAGGAATAATATATGATAATTTTACAAGATTACTTTGCAAAGTATCTTCTAATATTCTAGTATCAATTCCATCAGAAGTCATAGGTATTCCAATAACATTTAAACCGTGAGCCTTCATAATTTTTAAAGCAGTATTATGAGTGGGATTTTCACAAATAATCATATCTCCTGGCACTGTTAAAGAACTCAATACTATATCGAAGCCCTCAGTAAATCCATTGGTTATTAATATTTCTTTTCCTTTTGTATTAACTCCTTTCTCCTTCATATAATCTATAAGATACTCTATCAATGGTCTATATCCCTTAGCATAGCCATAGTTTAATAACTTATCTCCTTCCAAAGAAAATCCGTTTAGAAAAGCTCTTTTAAATTCCTCTAAATCAAATAAATTCTCTTCTGGAGCAATACTTTTAAAAGAAATCATTCCTTTTTTCCAAGGTAATTCAGTTTTAATTATATCTAAATTTCTGCAAGCACTTCCATAGCTATTAATTTTAGAACTCCAATCAATATTGAACTCTCCACTTACTAGTTTTGTTTCTATAGCTACAAAAGTTCCTTTGCCTTTTAAAGTTTCAACAATGCCATCACTTTCTAAATTCTCATAAGCTGTAACTACTGAATTTCTGCTTATATTCAGCATCTCACTGACTTCTCTTGTAGAAGGTAATTTACTTCCCTTTTGGAGAAGTGCTTTTGCTATACTGTCTTTTATATGCTCCTCAATTTGTATATATATTGGTAGCTCATTATTAATTTTAAATGATGAAAAAATCAAAGTTCTTTCTCCTTTCAAGCTAGTGAATATTCGATAATCTTATCTAATAACTCACTATATTTCATATTGGCTCCCTCTGCACTCTTAGGAAAAAGAGAATTTTTTGTCATTCCTGGTAAAGTATTTAATTCTAACACATATGGAACTCCCTCACTTACTATAATATCAATTCTCGCATATGCTTTACAATTAAATATATGCCAACATTGCTTTGCTATTTGTTTCATCTTTTTCTCTAGTTCATAGGGTAATGATGCAATAATTTCTTCAGCACCATCATCCTCATATTTTGAATCATAATCAAAAAATTCATTTTTAGCTTTAATAGATATTATTGGTAATACCTCTCCATTTAACATTGGTATTGTATATTCATGTCCTCTTAAATATTTTTCAATTAATATCTCATTATCATATTGTAATACCCTTAAAATTCTATCTTTAAGTTCTTCTTTATTGTTTACTAAAAATGTTCCTATACTTGAGCCTCCGTTATTAGGCTTAACCACCATAGGATAACCAAAATCTTCTATAAATTTCATTGGTAATTGATTTATATCATTAACTGCAACACCTGGTGGAACTACTATTCCTTCACTTTTTAATATTCTTTTAGTTTGCTTCTTATCCATACAAAGAGCACTAGTAAGAACATTACAACCTGAATATGGCATGGATATGCTCTCTAATGCTCCTTGTACTATTCCATCTTCTCCAAAGGCTCCATGCAAGGCAATAAATACAAAATCTACTCCTTTAACCTTTTCTATTATTTCCTCTTTTGAATTTATTACTATAGGTAAAACCTCATATTTACTTTTATCAAGATTATTTAATATCTCTTTACCTGAAAGTATAGAAATCTTTCTTTCCGAGGAAATCCCTCCCATCATTACTCCTATCTTCATCTCAATCACTCCATATAATTTTTCTTAAAGGTATCTGAAAGAAAATAATAAACCAAAGATGTTAGTATATTTTAGGCATATGAAATAAAATAGCTAGTTAAAGATGTGAAATATATTTTGCATCAGACAAGGAGACAGGTCTTCATAATAGTCTAACTATCATGGAGTTCTGATGACGCAGTATGATACAAAATAGATGAGCATACTGACTAGTTATTTTTTGAATATGCCTCCTATCAGACAAGGCGTCAGGTTCTGCTCATAGTAGTGCTATGGGCGGGTTCTGACAACGCAGTATGATAGAAAATAGGCTAACATACTGGTTTATTATTCTTTTGAAGATGCCTTATTTAAATTATATGAAATCAAATTAAATCAAGTAAGCACCATCTTATAAGGAATTTCCCTATATGGTGGATTAAAAATATCATTTTATTAAATTATTTAAATTCATATTAGTATAAAATTGATAATTGACGATTAACAATGGACAATAAGGAATTATTGGTACTTATCTTTTATAAGAGAAGTTTTCAATTGATTTCTTTTTTGAAGTGATGTAGTCACTTCTTATAAAGAACTAGCAGCCGTAGTATCTCCATAGTATTAGTTGAATTTATTAGTATTGCTTCAGACTATGCTGCACCTCAGGGGAACCCTAAAGGGCTTCACTACTGTTTCCCAGAAGTGAAAAAAACTAGCAATTGTATTGCTAGTAAAAAAGCAAGTTAAAGAAATTAGTTTGATTAAAACTAATTTCCACCATAATTGTGAATTTTGTATTGTGAATTGAAATACTCAAGGATGTAGCTATATATTAATTCTCAATGTAGTTTATCTATATATAATAACTAGTCAGTATGATAGTATACTTGACTAGTTATTTTTTAATTTTCCTAATTTAGGGCTTAAATTTAATTTCTCCCAAATCTTCTTTAGCATTTTTGCGAATACGATCTACTATTCCTCTAGATACTTCTGTATAATCTACCTTTTCCGCCTTTAAATTTTTTTCTAGGTATTCAAATGCATTCCAAGGGTTAACCGTATCTCCACAAGTAAATAAATCCACAGCTGCATATCCATATTCAGGCCATGTATGAATAGTTAAATGTGATTCTTGAATAATAACAGCTCCACTAACTCCCCAAGGATTAAACATATGAAATGTACTTGCTACCACTGTAGCTTTAGCTTCTTTTGCTGCCTGTAGCATATATTCTTCAACTTTATCATAACTATTTAGTATTTCTTTATCGCAATTATAATACTCTACTAAAATATGTCTTCCAAGTTGTTCTATCTTAATCATAATCTCTCCTTTTAATATCAGCTTAGATATTTAAATAACTTTAATCATTAATAATACTAAAGATATATCATAAATGAATTGCTAAAAAGCATTCTAATCTCCATTATTTGTTAATACTACGCTTTTCTTTTTTCAACAAGCTGAAATATTTGATTATTACATTTATAGCAACCTTTTTCTTTTAACTCTTCTATAGTATTAAATTTTTCTGAAAGTCCAACTTTCATTATTTCTCCACATTCCTTACACTTATAAAAGCGAACTGTTACTTTTAATTCTCCAGTGTAAATTGGCTCTTGACAACAGTTTTCTATTAAAGATTTACTACTACTAGTAGTTTTAAGAATAATCATCTGTCCTATATTTCCAATTATTTCCGCACCATCATAATTATTAAATGCAGTTAATATTTCTGAAACCATAAGTCCCATATCAACAAAGTATTTCTGCATATTAAGCTCAAATTCTGGGGACTTATGTGCATAAGAAAGAAATATGTTAAGGCCACTTTCATTTTTTAAAGCTTCAAGTCCTCTTGAAAGGAATAAGTTCATTCCTTGAAGAGTATATGGTGGATCAGTGAAAAAGCAATCAAACTGACCCTTAAAACTTTCTGACAATGGGAATCTTAAATCTACATACTCACAATTAATAGGTAGTTCTTCCTTTTTAGCTATACTACTTATATAATCAAGAATTCTATTATCAATATCCATAACAAAGATTTTTGTTTTACTGTATCTTATATCCTTAAATAGCTTCTTTAATAAAAATCCTAAAGCTATACTTACTAAATCATCATCACCTAGACATAAAATCCTTTTCCCTATCAATGCAGAGTTTTTAAGACATAATACCGCTCTTTTTATAGCAGTATCCACCGTACATTTTGATTGATCTATAGTAACGTCAGCCTGGGGACGATTTATAAATATTTCATTTAAAGCTTCTTTTACTTCATTAATTTCTTTAATATCCTCCCATGATTCAGAAAATAATTTCGTATATAACTCTATATTCAAGCCATAAAAGCCTAGATTTTGTTCTACAAAGCCTCTACCTTTCCTAGTAAGTCTTACCCCTCTATCCTGAACTACTAAATCACACTTGATAAGCTCTTTCTTTATAGCTACAATTACAGGGATGGGTAAAAAATTTTTTCTAGCTAATTCTTTTGTAGAAATACCTTCTTTAAAATATATATTAATTAATGTATTTGTTATAGCTTGTATTCCTTCATCTATATTTACATTCTTATTTACAGTTTCTAAATAATTTTCCATTAGTATCTACCTCTCTCTCAAATATCAATAATTTAAAATATGCAGGCATCTGAAAGGAAATAATAAACCAAAGATGTTAGTATATTTTATATCTGGCAATGCAGCATGATAGAAAATAGGCTAGCATACTGGTTTATTATTTTTTTAAAGATGCCTAACCCCATAGCCAAGTTAGAAACATTAGATAGAGAAATAAGAAAAGGCTATAGCAACATCAAGTCACTACAGCCTTTTAAGTCGTATATGTTAAATAGTATTACTTAAAACTATAGAATGTATATACTAAAATAATACCCTATAGCCTTAAAAATTCTCTTAGAAATTTAAAACAAATAGTGCTAGATCTTAATATAATAATTACAAAATCTATAGTAAAAAATATACAATTTCCCTTTTGGGTATAAAAATACCGCGCAAAAGCACGGCTTAATAACATATATAATAAGGTTGAATGCTATCCGTGTTCTAACTTTTTCTTAAAAAACTCATCAACAAACAAACCTGAAATATCTCAGATTTTTAAAAGTTTTTAAGAAATAACTATTCAATTAGTTAGTTAAAAACACCTACACTCATAAAGCACTCTCCTTAATTCCATTTTTTTAATTTTAATGCTTAATTACATGCTTTTCATTATAGCATATAAAAATATAACACACAATATGTAAACTTATTTCCAAAACATTTTATGTAAATTTATCAGTTAATATGTTTTACAATTTATAAATTACTACTGTTTATTTCAAAGAAACAATGTAATTATATATCACTATTTTATTCCATTAATTGTAATTTAAACTTCGAAATTTTTTTCAAATTATAATATTGACATGATTATATAGGCTGTGATATTATTATAAGTTTGATAAAAAACTTCATATGTGTTATACTTAATATAATGAATACAATATATGGAGGCGAGTTATTTGTTTGAGATTGGTGATAAAATTGTTTACCCAATGCAAGGTGCAGGAGTAATTCAAGGTATAGAAGAGAAAGTTTTTCAAGGGAAGAAGCAACAATATTATATAATAAAAATGTTAACAAATAATATGGAGATAATGATTCCATCTTGGAGAATATCTAATGCAAATATACGTTTAATTAGTGATGATTCTACGCTTAAAAACGTATTATTCAATCTTAATGCTAGAGAATTAGAGCCAAATGAATCCCTCAATTCTAAGCAAAGATATCAAGTTAACATGGATAAAATTAAAACGGGTTCTTTAAAAGATGGTGCTGAGGTAGTCTATGACTTAACCCAACTAAATAAGGAAAAAGCCCTTAATACAAGCGAAAGTCAGATGTTAATGAATGCGCGAAAATTTTTAATTGATGAGATAATTTTAATTAAAAAAATTACTGAAGATGAAGCTAATGATTTATTAGATTCTATTATTGATTAAAAATATCATAATAAACTTCTTTTTTATAAAAACAAAATTTATACTATATAAATAACTATCTTATAACCTTCCTTGATATAGTTTTAAACTTTATATTGTCCACTTTTTAGATAGTTTAAATATATCATTACGTAATCTATTCGATTTATATCCTTCATTCTTAGTTCTTTTATGCATTTCCTATATAGTAATATACTCATTATAATAGAACAAAGATGTAAAAATATTTTTTAAATAATATAATTTTTGTATATAAAATTATATTAGGATTTAATAATACTAAATGTATTAAAAACCTCATTTATTTATGGTACGGTTTTCTGTAACAGTTATAAATGAGGTTTTTTAATATTAATTGTTTATTAAAGGTTATTTGTAGACTCATATATAGATATACAGTTCCAAATTTAATCTATCTCTGAAAATAATTAATATTTATTGGTATTGCCACTAAAACTACTAAATTCAAAATTCACAGTTCACAATTCACAATTAAAAAACTGACGAACACTGTTCGTCCCTACAATAAAATACCAACAATTGTATTGCTAGTTAAAGAATCCATTAAAGAAATTATTTTGATCAAAAATAATTTCCACCTTAATTGTGCATTTTGCATTGTGAATTGTGAATTAAAATGCCGTAGAACTCTATATTAGCTATTTTACTGATATTATATCATATTATTTTTTATAAAATAGATTATTATTTTCTCTATTTCCTGGTAAATAGATTTTGACTTTTAATTTCTTTTCATCTTTTTTCTTATTCAATGAAATTAAGCTAAAACTTATATTTAATGAATTTCCTAAAATAAAGTATAAGCTCTACTTCTATGCCTTATCATTTGTGGCAAACTTCATTATGCATAAAAAATAAGCTAAGAGTAATAATAAACACACAGGGCATCTTTAAAAATAACTACTTAGTATGCTAGTGTATTTTGCCATATTATATTGTAAGAATTTAATAATAAATACAACTATAAATGGAAACTATACCTTGTTTGACATAAACTATTCAACTCATCTTTTACTAGTTATTTTATTTCAGACGCCTAAAATTATAATTTAAGAGGTGATAAAATGGCTCATACTTTACCAGATTTACCATATGCATATAATGCTCTAGAACCTCATTATGATGAAGCTACTTTAAAAATACATCACGATCTTCATCATAAAACTTATGTAGATGGTTTAAATAATGCAGAGATGAAAATTGAGGAATGTAGAAAAACAGGTGACTACGCATTAATTAAACACTACGAAAGAGAATTAGCTTTTCACGGAGCAGGTCATATATTACATACATTATTCTGGGAAAACATGGCTCCTAATGGCGGAGAACCTAAGGACGAAATATTAAACCAAATAAATACAGATTTCGGAAACTATGAAACCTTTAAAAAAGAATTTTCTGCAGCAGCTGTTGCAGTAGAAGGCTCTGGTTGGGCTATACTATGTTGGAATTGTATGTTTCAAAAATTAGTAATATTAACTGCAGAAAAACATCAAGATTTAACCCAATGGGCAGTTAAACCTTTATTAATTCTAGATGTATGGGAGCACGCATACTATTTGAAATACCAAAATAAAAGAGCAGCTTTTGTAGAAGCTTGGTGGAACATAGTCAACTGGGATACTGTAAACGAAAGATTCAAACTTGCTAGTAAAAAATAAATACTATAAATTTTAATAAAAACCTGAAGTTTTTAGGCCTTCAGGTTTTTATTTTTATTTTTATTAATTATAAAATTGTGCTGACTCTTCTAGGTTCTTTACTTCTATATTAATACATTTAATTTTATTTTTTCTTGCCATCTACGAATATATATTCTTCGAATTATTTTATTAATTTTTAAAATAAAACTTATATCACTACATTAAAATGATATGAACTTTTATTCTTATAATATAAATTAATCTCTAATTGCATTTAATTTGTGGAGTAAATACTCTTTTTTATTTAGAGGGTCATAAGTTGTTTTCTTACGTACTTTATGTTCCTTAAACTCTGTATTTTGATAACCGTAAAATTTTGTTACAAACATCCCTTTACCTCCAGTATATGATGCTATTTTTAATTTATATTCTTTTGAACTTTCTACTGGAATAAGTCCTTTTATATAAACTTCCTCATCGATAACAATAGGATTTTCAAAAGCTGCACTCATAATTTCTAAATCCCAAATCGCTTTACTTAAAACATTCTTAGGAATTCTAAGTTCAAATTCGTGTAAAGGCTCTAATAAATCTGTTTTAGCCTCATATAATGCCTCCATAAATACCATAGGTGTTACATTTCTAAAGTCTGCTGGAGTACTCATAACACTATTAAACTCTCCATGAATTAATGTAACTTTTATATCAGTAACTTCCCATCCAAATAGTCCTTGTTTACTTGTCTTAATCACTGCCTCTTCAATGGCATTTTGAAAAGATTTTGGTATTGATCCTGTTGAAACATCGGAAACATACCTAAGCCCTTCTCCTCTTTGTAAAGGCTCTATCTTTAAGCCAACAGTTGCCCAAAAAGGATTTAGATCATCTCCCATGTGAATTATAGATGTGCCAACCCCTTTAGGAGTTTCTTTATAGATAGTTTGGATATCTGAAAACTTTACCTTTATTCCATGAGAATCCTCTAAGACAGCACTTAATATCTCCATTTGAACTTCACCAAATAAATTAATATATATTTCTTTCTGATTGTTATCTGTTCCTATCTCTAATAGAGGATCTTCTTCCGCAAGCAGTGTTAATATCTCAAACAAATTCCTATTTTCTTCTTTATTAATAGCAGAAATTGTAGTTTTCAATGTTGGTTTAGCTATAGATATATTTTTCATTTTATGATTTTCTACGCCTATAATATCACCTATTTGAAAACTCTTAAGGCCATATAATATTCCTATATCTCCAGCTTTTATGGTTGATACTTCAGCAAACTTGCCATTTTCTAGCGCGCTAATTTTTTTAACCTTTTCTACCATATCCTTACTAAGTACACTAATTATATCTCTTACAGATATTTGCCCCTCAAATAGCCTTACATATACTTTTTTTTTCATTTATATTTGTTCTTTCAATTTTAAATACTACTCCAGATAACTCATTATTACTATCTCCATTAGAAAATGGCAAATAGCTACAAATTCCGTCTAATAAATTCCTAATGCCAAGTCCTGTTGATGCAACACCACAAAGCACTGGATATAAACTACCTTGCTTTGAATAGAATGAAAGTTTTTCCTGTATATCTTTTTTATCATACTCTATTTCTTCAATATATGCTTCTAAAAAAGCTTCATCTAAATCTGATAGAACATTAATCATATCATCGCTAATTATATTTTCTTCAAATAAATCATTTAGAGAAATATCTTTACTTCCTTCACCATCAATCTTTTGCAATCTAACTATTCTATCAGAGATAGTTGATTTTATCTCATTAATAAGCCTATCATAATCAGCTCCAACTCTATCTAACTTATTTATAAATATTATTGTTGGAATTTTAAGTGCTTTTAACGTATTAAATAGTATTCTTGTTTGAGATTGTATACCTTCTGCTGCAGATATAACTAGTATTGCTCCATCCAATACACTTAATGATCGTTCTACTTCTGAAATAAAATCTACATGCCCTGGGGTATCAATAATATTTATTTTAATATCATTCCACATAAATGATATAGCTGATGACTTAATAGTAATTCCTCTTCTACGTTCAAGGTCCATTGAATCAGTTTGTGTGTTACCTAAATCAACTCTACCAATTTTCTTTATAGCTCCGCTATAATATAAAAGATTTTCTGTTGTAGTTGTTTTTCCAGCATCAACGTGAGCTACAATTCCTATATTAATTATTTTCATATATATTATCTCCTTAAATAAAAAAACTGCAAATGAACACACGCCCATTTACAGCCTCATAATTATATAACCTAAATATAAACATAGCAAAAATAGGTATAAAAATACCGTGTTTAGAACACGGTTTTCCTATTTCCTACTATGCAGATAAGGTGTAACATGCTCATTATTATATTGGTCATTTTTAGAAATACATAAATAAACATCTACTATTAATTTAAAAATTAATTGCAGAGGAAATAAACCTTGATATATTCAAGATTTTTTAATCTATATTCTAAAAATTACCGTTATTCAGTTAGTTTAATTTAAAACTACCTCTTTTTGCATAATTTACATCACCTTTACGTTTATATTTTTTATATTTATGTTTATATTTAAGTTTAATCTTATTATACGAAATCCTCTTAACTCTTCAAGAGGTCTATTTAATTATAATTGATTTTTCAGCAGAACTCATATTATTAAAATTAAATTTGATAGGTTTTATTTAAT
Organism: Clostridium sp. Marseille-QA1073; assembly: GCF_054863625.1. NCBI lineage: Bacteria > Bacillati > Bacillota > Clostridia > Eubacteriales > Clostridiaceae > Clostridium > Clostridium sp. Marseille-QA1073. The sequence continues at coordinate 14,184 of NZ_JBSVQM010000007.1, forward strand.
TCCTTCAATTCATCTCTTAATTTTTCTCTAACCCATAATGGTTCAAGAATTTCTACCCCTTTAAAAAATCTAAAAGCTAATGACACATAATAATCAACTTTAGTTGTTTTCACATCAACTATATAGCTATCTTTTTCTTCCTTAACTTCTCCATATTTAAAAAATACATGATCCTTAATACTAGGATATAAATCCTTTTTTACCCTTAGTTTTATGATTATACTATTTTTATTTTCATATGCATTTTTAAAACAACAAGTACTATAGTAATCCTCCATATTGAAATCCTTAGGGGAATCAAATACTTCATCTAATAAAGAAATACTCTTTATTTCTTCAATATTTACATGAATTTTTGAATTAGTTAACTCTGAAAATGCAACAATGTACCATATACCATCTTCAAATACAATTCCATAAGGTCTTATTATCTGATCTACTAAATCTGATTCTATATTTTTATTATGACTTATCCTTATTTTGAAATTATACTTAAGTGCTCGTTTTACAATATCGAAAACATAAGAATTTTCAATAGTAATATCATTACATTTTATATCAAAAACTATTTTCTTTTGAATATCCTCAAAATCTTCTTTAAAACATTTATTTACGAGATTTTCAATTTTTAAAAATGCAGAATTAGCAAAAGCAGCATAACCTGGAACATTAATTATATCAACTATCTTTTTAGCAAGAAGTAAAGCAAAAACCTCATCTTTATTAAACATTATTGGTGGTATAAAATAATTATCTAATATTTCATATCCGCCTTCACTACCTGGATAAGATATCACAGGCACGTTGATTTCACTTAGTGCCTGCATATCTCTATAGATAGTTCTAATATCAACCTCAAACATTTCTGCTAACTCTTTTGCGGTCATTTTCTTATTATTATTTAAGGCTAAAATAATAGCCATTAATCGTTCTATTTTTTGCATATTAAATTACCATGTATAAAAATGTACCTTTGATTCATTATATCTATTTGCTGGTTCTTTCTTTTCAGCAGGATAACCAATGGATATAATTGAGACAGGAATTATCTCTTTAGGTAACGCTAGTACACTTTGAACATCTTTGGTTCTTTGCTCCATAGGGTATATACCAATCCAAACTGCACCTAGCCCTTTATCATGTGCTGCTAATAGTATATTTTGAGTTGCTGCAGCACAATCTTGGGCCCAAATATCAGATTTTCCACTATAAATATTTGTATCTGCACAAACTGCAATAGCAACTGAAGCCCCTTTAAGTGGAGTAGCCTCGGGATCAACCTCAATTATTTTCTTCATTTGATCTTTATTTTTTATCACTAGAAACTCCCAAGGTTGCTTGTTATTTGCTGATGGTGCAGCCATTGCAGCTTTTAAAAGCCCCTTTATGATTTCATCAGAAACTTCCCTTTCTTCATATTTTCTTATACTTCTTCTTTGAAAAATCGTATCCATAGTTTCCATAATAAATCCTCCTTATATTTTTTATTATCAAATGTTTTATATCTATTTTATTTTCTCTTTTATATAATTTTATATTAATAATAACATAGTAATACTGACATAAACCTGTCAGTATTACTATGTTATTATTAGCTTTTTTAGAAATCCTATTTTGAAAAACTAAGAAATTTAAAATTGATTTATTTTAAAGTTATGCAATTGCAGTCACTTCTATTAAAAATCCATTTAAAAAATTAATTTTTAGATACTGTTCCAAATTATACTGCACCTCAGGGGAACCCTTATACAATTAAGAATTGACAATTGACAATGGAGAATTTGCTAATTACAAATTATTTAAAATACTTTATCTATAGTAATTATATTTCTGCACATTATAAAAAAATAAATAGTAGCATACAAAATGCTACTATTTATTCTTCTAATATATTAAGCTTCTTCCTTATTTGCAAATTGACTATTATAAAGTTTTTCATAGAAGCCGCCTTTTTTCATTAGCTCCTCATGATTTCCTTGCTCTATTATATTTCCTTCATTTATAACCAATATTAAATCTGCATTACGAATAGTTGAAAGTCTATGAGCAATAACGAAGCTAGTCCTTCCTTTCATTATGTTTCTCATAGCATTTTGAAGCAATAATTCTAGTCTAGTATCAACCGAACTAGTGGCTTCATCTAATATTAATATGGCTGGATCTGATATTATAGCCCTAGCTATAGTTAATAACTGCTTTTCTCCTTGAGATATGTTAGAAGCTTCTTCATTAAGAATCATATTATATCCATCTGGAAGAGTTTTAATAAAGTGATGGACATTAGCTATTTTAGCTGCTTCTATGATTTCCTCTTTAGTTGCTCCAAATCTTCCATATTCAATATTGTCATAAATAGTTCCTTTGTACAACCATGTATCTTGAAGAACCATTCCAAACATTGATCGTAAGTCTTCACGTTTCATATCTCTAATATCTACACCATCTATCTTTATAGCTCCACCTTTAACATCATAGAATCTCATCAATAAATTTATCAAAGTTGTTTTACCTGCTCCTGTAGGCCCAACTATAGCTACCATTTGGCCGCTTTTTATTTCTGCACTTAAATCCTTTATTAATGGTTTATCATCACTATATCCAAATTTAACATGTTCAAAAGTAACATCCCCACGAGGATTTTCAATTTTTACTGAGTTCTTAGGATCTGGAATCTCTTCCTCTTCATTTAATATTTCAGATACACGTTCAATTGCTGCAAAAGCAGATTGTATTGTAGATGAAAGCTGAGTTACTTGAGAAAGTGGTTGATTTATTTGCCATATATAACGTATAAAAGCTTGAAGGTTACCTACTGTTATTACTCCACTAATAGCGTAAATTCCTCCAATAACCCCTATAGCTGCAATACCTAGATAACTTATTAAAGAAATCATTGGTGACATTATACTTGATATAAATTGAGCCTTAAATCCTGTGTTACAAAGTTGTTGATTTATATTTTCAAACTCTTCTATAGCTTCATTTTGTTTTCCATATAGCTTTATTTCATTAAATCCAGTATACATTTCTTGAACCGTACCATTTAATTTTCCTAAAGCTCTTTGTTGTCTATAGAATAATTTTTGTGACTTACCAACTATGAACTTTGATACTAAATAACTTAAAGGTATTATAAGTATAGCTAAAAGAGCCATTTTAGTATTAATTCTAAACATCATTATAACTGCTAAGAATATAGATAATATTGAATTAACTATCTGTATAAAACTCTGCTGCATTGCATTAGATATTGTATCTACGTCATTTGTAATACGACTTAATACATCTCCATAGCTGTTACTATCAAAATAACTTATTGGTAATTTTCTAATTTTATCTTGAATAGCATTTCTTAAATCTCTCATGGTATTTTGAATAGCATTAGTTAATAAAAAACTTGCTATATAGGTAGATATTGTACTAGATACATATATACCCGCCAAAAGTCCAAGTACCTTTGTAATATAATTAAAGTTTACAGCCGCTCCCTCTATACCTTTTCCTATATTAACTGCATCCTTTATAAGTTGTGTTGTTATTAGCCCTTCTGTCATTGGTGCAACAGCATTAAAAAAAGCTGCTGATATTATAAATATTATGGCACCAATAAAAGAAAATTTATAGGTTTTTACAAAAGGAGCAATTTTACTTATACTAGCTTTAAATTTTTTCATTATGCTAACTCCTCCTTTGTAAGTTGAGATGATGCAATCTCATTATATATTTCGCAGTTCTTTAATAGTTCCCTATGGGTACCTATCCCCACTATTTCTCCTTCATTTAATACTATAATCTTATCACTATCAATTATAGATCCTATTCTTTGTGCAACTATTAAAACCACAGCATCCCCTGTTTCTTCTTTTAATTTTGCTCTAAGAGTTGCATCAGTTTTAAAATCTAGAGCAGAAAAACTATCATCAAATATATAAATTTCTGGTTTTCTAACTACAGCTCTCGCAATAGACAATCTTTGTTTCTGTCCACCTGATACGTTAGATCCACCTTCACTTATGGATTCCTCGAATTTTTTAGGTTTATGTGTGATAAAATCGTAAGCTTGAGATACTTTTGCAGAATGTTCAAGTTCTTCTTTATCTGCATCTTTTTTACCAAATCTAATATTGCTTCCTATAGTACCTGTAAACAATAAAGTTTTCTGTGGTATAAATCCAATCTTTTCCCTTAGAGAATTTAAATCATAGTCTCTTACGTCTACTCCATCTATCTTTATGCTACCTTCTGTAACATCATAAAATCTTGGAATCAAATTAATTAAAGTACTTTTTCCACTACCAGTACTTCCTATAAAAGAAATTGTCTCTCCTTTTTTTGCTGTAAAAGATATGTTCTTAAGTACAGGTTCTTCTCCATCTGGATAAGCAAAGGTAACATTGTTGAATTCTATAAGTCCTTTAGCTTGTATGTCTTTAACTCCATTTTCTGGACTTTTTATAAGTGGATCTGCTTCTAATAGTTCTTGAATTCTATCTGCTGAAACCTGTGCTTTAGGGTACATAACAAATACCATTGAAAATAACATCATAGAAAACATAGCATGGAATAAATACTCTATAAAGGCAACCAATTGCCCAACTTGAAGGGTTCCTACATTTATCATCTTACTTGAAATCCAAAGTATCGCTAAAATAGCTATATTTAATAAAAGAAAGAAGGTAGGTTGTGAGACTGCCATAAGTTTATGCAGCTTTTTGGAGATATCCGTATAATCTTCATTGGTTTTCCCAAATCTTTTTCTCTCATAATCATCATTACCAAAAGCTCTAATTACTCTTATCCCTGTTAAATTCTCTCTAGATATACGATTTAATTTGTCTAATCTCTTTTGCTGAGTTTGTGACATAGGATGAGATTTTTTAGCTATAATAACTACTCCTATTATTATAAAAGGTATTGTTACTGCTAAAACTACAGATAATGGCAAACTTGTTTTAAGAATCATTACTAAACTTACAGTAAACATAACTGGTGTAATCAATGCTATTCTAAGTAAAGTATTAGTAAATAGTAATAACTGGAATGCATCATTAGTAGTTCTAGTAATCATTGAAGATACTCCAAATCTATCATATTCACTATGAGAAAATTCCTGTGATTTTCTAAAAATATCGTTTCTCATATCTCTAGTTATGCTAGTGGATATTTTTGAAGAACAATATCCAACTAATATAGTACCCATAACTCCAATTATAGATATAGCTACAAGTATAAGACCTTTTTCTTTTATATAAGCTATATCACTATTAGCTATACCCACATCAATGATTTTAGCCATTATTGTTGGAATACCTAATTCAACTAATGCAAAACCAAAAACCGATATTATATTTAACATAATAAACAGTTTATAATTCTTTAAATATTTTAATATTAATTTCATTATATTCTCTAACTCCTTTCATCATATGTTTAAAATTACTCTTAATATGAGCCTGCTGATTTATGGTATAAAGTATATTATATACTATGACTTTTTAATGTCCACACATATTTTAAAAAATTTTGTACTTTTCATATATAATTTTTCTATTTAGCTTTAAATCTATACACCCTTCTACAATTGAAAATTGACGATTGACAATGGACAATTTTATTTAATTCACAATTATTAATATTTCTTAGTATTAACTTTCACCCCTGGGGTCTATAACAAAATCATAGGTTTTAGATAAAATTAAAGTAGTCACAAAATCTAAATCTGCAACTACTCTCTACATAGACCCCTGGGGTGCAGTGATATACATAACAACATTTGCACATTAAGCAATATCTTAATAACATTGTATATCTTCATAGTATTAGTATAAATTTAATGTTTTTGATCCAAACTATACTGCACCTCAAGGGAACCCTAAAGGGCTTCTCTACTGTTCCCCAGAGGTGATTTCATTTCTTTAAATCCTTTGATTCCCCACAGCCATTATCATCAAAATTTAAACTTCCCCATTTACACATTTCTTCTAGAATAGGCATAAGAGATAGTCCTTTTTCTGATAAAAAATATTCTACCTTTGGGGGAACTTGATGATATTCTTTACGGATTATAATATCGTCAGATTCAAGCTCCTTTAGTTGACTACTCAACATCTTATGGGTAATACCTTTAACAGATTTCTTTAGTTCTCCATAACGCATAACTTTACATTTAGATAGCCAAAACATTATAACCATCTTCCACTTACCACCAATTATAGATAACGTATATTCAAATGGTGCTGAGTATACTTCTATTTTTTCATCCACTTCATTGCTCTCCTTTTGGTTAGTATCTTACATTAAAGTGCATACTATATTTTTATTATTATTTATATGATAATATATTTAAAAGTATTTTGTAAAATAATTCATATTATGAAAGGAGATTATATTATGAACAAATTTGTAGAAGTAAAGCCTGAAGAGTTAAATAAAAGCCCATTTCAACTTATCGGTAAGGATTGGATGCTAGTAACTGCTGAAAAAGATAATAAGATAAATACAATGACCGCATCTTGGGGTGGCTTTGGTGTTATGTGGGGTAAAAATGTAGCCTATATTGTTATAAGACCTCAACGTTTCACTAAAAAGTTTGTAGATAACTCTGATACTTTTTCTTTAACATTTTTTGATGAAAGCTTTAGAAAACGACTAAGCTATCTTGGAACTGTATCTGGAAGGGATGAAGACAAACTATCTAAATGTAATTTAACAGTTGAACATTCGGATAATACTCCATATTTTGAAGAAGCAAAACTTACAATTATATGTAAAAAACTATATGCTCAAGATTTTAAACCTGAATGCTTTATCGCAAGTGAACTAAATGAAAAATGGTATCCTGAAAAAGATTATCATATGCTATATATAGCTGAAGTAGAAAAAGTTCTTATAAAAGAATAGTTAAAAAGTGTTACACAAGCTTTACTTGTGTAGCACTTCTTAAAAATATATTCTTTATATCACTTATTCTAAGATTTCTTTCAAAACTTCATCATTTATATTAATCTTTATAAAACCGATTGTCGGTATGTATTGTTGAAAATAAAAAACATATAATTAAATAGTTTCTTTCTTCTTAATAAACGTAAGTATCATAGCTAAAGATCGCTGATATAATGCTTACATATAGTTGTATATTTAAACTTAGTCCATTTATTAAGGTTTCTAATAAAATAATTATGACCATTGATATTGTCATATTGCTAGCTAAAGATTTCTTTTCTATTGCTAACCAAATTCCAATAATACCTACTGAAGCTACAATTATAGAAGTTATTATAATTTCTTCTATACCAAAAATTATCATTGAAAATGATATTGAATCATTTAATATAGGTTTTATGCTCTCTGTAATCAAGAATACTCCTGTAACTATTATATATCCTAATATCATAAAAATTGCTGTAAATATTGCTATAGAAAATAATCTTAAGGATAATTCCTTTCTACTTATATCTTCCTTTGATACTTTAAAATACATCATTGAAGATAAAGCTGTAAACAATAATACCTCTACTCCACATATAAATTTAAAAATATTTCTATATATTTGCATGTCTGGGTTATTCTCAACTCTTGAAACTATAGCTACAAAATATATTAAAATAAATAATCCTATAATAGATATCTTAAATAATTTAAAATAGTATTTTTGCTGCTCTTTTATTATTAGGTTTAACATCTTATAAATCCCCTTAACTTATTAATGGGTAAGATATAAAATATTTTTATATCTTACTCACGCAATTCTTTATATCTTCTAATAAAATCTGACATCATTTCTTCTGTAATAATAGGTACCCCCATATTTTCAAGCATATGCTTTAAAAATTTTATTTTCTTTACTATATCCTCGGGAGTTCTCTGAAATATAATTGGTGAAAGCCATATATTTGTTAACATAATTATAACTTCTGCAACTTCCTGTGGATATTCTGACTTTAATGATCCATCTATTTGTCCCATTTCAACTATATCCCTGATTATTGGAACTACACGATTCATCATTTCTTCAATATTTCTAAATATAAAGTATGGATCTTTACACTTTGATTTTATAGAAATATCCATTAGCCTACTTTCATTATCATTGATACTATACGCAAATACCATTCTCAACTTCTCTAATGCAGTTAAACCTTTTTTACTTAAAATGATTTTATTTATTTCAGAACTAGCCCTTAAAAATTTTCTATCCAAAACTCCATGTAAAATTTCTTCCTTTGATTTAAAATGATGATAAACTGCCCCTTTACTCATTTGTAATTCATTTATTATGTCTTGTATGCTGGTCTTTTCATATCCCTTTTCTATAAATAACTTTGCAGATATATCTAATATTTGTTCTCTAGTTTCTTCTGGATATTTATTTCTTGCCATTACTTATCACTCCCCTTACATACCACCGGTCGGTATGTATATTTTATTTCACATTTTTCTAAATGTCAATTAATATAAAATGGTATATTCTTTATAGTATCAATAGAATCTTATATCCAATAGTCTTGTATTGCGCCACCCTTAAAATTATCTTTTCTTTATAATCTTTAATGTTTAATAATTTAAAATTACCTATAAATTTAATCACCAATTTTATTCTCTTCTCTATCCAATATTTTTCTAATATAAAAATACCCCTTATTCAAAAATTTAAATAATGAGGTATTTTATATAATATTTATTTCTATAAAATTAATTTATTAAATAATTAACGCCTTCTTGAAGATAAATTTACAAGCTTCCTAATTCTTTTAAATTCTTTGGTCTAGCTCTATGTTTTCTTGTGGAGTCATACTCCTCCCAATACACTCTTTTTTCATTGTATTGGTACCTTGCTTCTTTTTCCTCTGCTGGATAGCCAATATACACTACCCCTAAAGGTATCACCTTTTCAGGCAATGATAAAATCTTGCTAACAGGCTTAACAACTGAAGGTACTGGATATACACCAATCCATACTCCTCCTAGCCCTAGTCCTGTAGCACATAGTAGTATATTTTCTATAGCAGCACTACAATCTTGTATCCAATAGTCTTTTGATGGACCACTAAAGGCTAAATCCATATTTCCACAAACCACAATAGCTGCTGGTGCATTGTAATTTCCATTGTATAAATTTCCCCTAAATAAATCCATGGTTTCTTTCTTTGTTACAACTACAAACTCCCAAGGTTGTCTATTAGCCGCTGATGGTGCTGCTGTAGCTGCTTTTAGTAAATCTATAATAACTTCTCTCTCAACTTCCTTATCAGCATATCTTCTAATACTTCTCCTAGCAAATATGCAATCCATTATATTTCCCATAAATTACTCCTTAATGATTCCCTTCTATTTCTTAATCAAACCTAACTTTCCAATAACTCCTTCTACCAAACTTATAGAATTTAATGCTGCTCTTTCTATATTGTTTTCAAAATTTTCTGAACTGTGTTCATCTGCATTATCTGACATTAACCAAATAACTATGAAAGGAATGTTATTTACATAGCATGTATGTGCAACACTAGCACTTTCCATATCTACACATAAAGGGTTAAAGTTTTCTATTAAATCCTCTCTTTTATTATGTATAATAAATTTTAAAATGCATATTTATTTAACTCATCTTAAAATCATTATTTAGGTAAATTATACCATATAAATTTCAATATGTATTATCAAACTTCATACTTTATAGGTAAATATTTTAATACATACTCATTAAATTCTAAGTAATGTTATTTTCTTATGGAAACTTATATATTTTATTCCCCTAGAGTTATCATATTTAAAGCAATGAGAAACAAATAGATATATTATAACAATTTTTTGAGTTTATATTACTTATATTTTCCCTTAAAAATAATATAATTATTAAAATCACTCAATTGTGAAAAATCTGAAAAACTTCTTTAGCGAAATTCTATCCTCTATGTTATACTAATAGTGAGCAAAGATAAATTTTTAATTTAATATCAGAAAATTCAAAATTTCTATCTTATTAAATTAACACATTAAACTAAAGATTAAATTACGCTATACAGAAAAAACAAAAATACATTTTATGCATAGCCAAAGAGACAATAAAATTGATTAATTAATCTCTTGTAAAACAAACATTAAGGGTAATAATTTTAATTTATATTTTATTTGGGGGTAATTTAAAATGATTTCAAATGATATGGTCAAACTTGGAAAAAGACGCTCTATTATACGTGATATTTTCGAATATGGAAAAATTAGATCAAAGGAAATAGGAGCAGAAAATGTATATGATTTTAGTTTAGGAAATCCTAGCATTCCGGCACCAGATTGTGTAAAAGAAACTATTATAGACTTACTAGAAAAAGAAGATTCTATGGTTTTACACGGTTATACATCAGCTCAAGGGGACTTTAATGTTAGAAAAACAATTGCAGATTTTATCAATAACAAATATGATACAAAATTATGTGCTGATAATATATATATGACTGTTGGAGCTGCTGCTTCTCTTAGTATATCTTTAAAAGCACTAGCTGTTCCAGGAGATGAATTTATTGTTTTCACTCCATTTTTCCCTGAATATCGTACTTTTATTGAAAGTGCTGGTGGAAAGCTTGTTGCGGTTCCTTCTAATGAAGATGATTTTCAAATTGATATAGCAAAATTCACTGAAGCAATAACACCAAAGACTAAAGCAGTTGTTTTTAATTCTCCTAACAACCCTTCAGGAGTGGTTATATCTAAAGAAAATGTCATTGCACTTTGTAAAGTACTTAAGGAAAAGTCAGTAGAATATGGTCATCCTATATATTTAATTTCAGATGAGCCTTATCGTGAATTAGTATATGATGACATTGAGATTCCATACCTAACAAAACATTATGACAATACTTTAGTTTGCTATTCTTTTAGTAAATCTCTTTCATTGCCAGGAGAAAGAATAGGTTATATTGTTGTATCTAATGAGATGGAAGATGCAGAAGATGTATATGCTGCAGTATGTGGTGCAGGAAGAGCACTTGGATATGTATGTGCTCCAAGTTTATTCCAACGAGTTATTGCAAAATGTATTGGTGAAACTTCTGATATTGCTATTTACAAAAAAAATAGAGATTTACTTTATAATGGCTTAACAGAATTAGGTTACCAGTGTATAAAACCAGATGGAGCATTTTATCTATTTGTTAAATCAATGGAGCCAGATGCTAATGTCTTCTGTGAAAAGGCAAAAAAACATGAACTATTGTTAGTTCCTTCTGATGATTTTGGATGTCTGGGTTATGTAAGAATTTCTTACTGTGTCAGCACTGAGCAAATTATTAATTCTATGCCAGCTTTTGAAAAGCTTGCAAAAGAATATAAATAAGATAGTTAATATAAAAAATAACCGCCTGCTAATTAATAAAAATTACTGGGCGGTTTTATTGTCATATACATTTCTTTAAAAAGATTAGCTGTTTATTTCTCATATCTAAAGATAAATTTATAATTATATCTCCTAATATCATTAGCCATGAAGTTATTTTAAACTTAATCACTAAAAATATTATTGTAATTAAGTTTACTAGGCTGAAAAGCAATTTAGACCTAGTTTTCATATATAAAAACTTTCCTATAAAAGAATTTGCATCTTTTAAAACAATATATAATAATATATATTTAATTGATATAGCAATAACTCTAATATATGCTATTTTTATATCATAATTTAATAAATTTAAAACTTCTAAAAGTGCTAAATATGCAATTGCCATGATGATAATATTTTTAGAGCAGCACATATAATAACCAACTTTTCTATAATTCTTAATTAATTTAAATTTTTCATTTCCATATTCATTTAAAAGCTTTAATTTATTTCCTATTATTAAAGTTCCTAAGTATGTAGCAACTACAGTACCAGCAGGAACACATGCTACTAAAACATATAAAATAACCTGTGGTTTTATATATTTAAAGCTCCATGAATTAGCATATCCTTCAAATTCTTTTATAAAGCTATACCCTATAAGCTTAGAGAAATATATATCTATAAATATCATTAATATACAGGCAAATATGGAACAATAAACCATATCATCGATAATTTGACCATCCTTTTCTATGAATATGCTGCACATGAGCCCTAGTATCATACTTTGACTCATCCAAATACCAGCTCCTATATCTCCTATTCCTAATATTATAATGATTAATGATGTTATTGCCGATAATACTGTATATTTAAATCCACATTTTAAATATATAAGACTAATAATTAGAGGAACTAGTATATCTAAATATAGCGAATATCCAATGCCAGTTCCTATAGCTACTATACTTGTCACGACAAACAATGAAGACAACATAGCTGCCTCTACCATATCCTTCGTTTTTAACATCTACTCACCTTTTTCTATAAATTATGATTTTTGTTAGGCTTATAAAATATCTTAGCCAGTTACTTCTAAATTAATTACAGTATAGAAAGTCATTTAAAGTAAGTTATGAGAATTAATTAAATATAAAAAAATTTAAAAAGCACTTTTATAACGAGAGACAAATACATTCTAAGTAAGATTTATAATATCAAATAAATTCTATTTAAATCATTAACTTATAGTATTAAAGTTTAGTCCAATTCATTAGGACGCTTTTTAAATATTTTTATAAGATTTAATAAAATATAAAATTTTCTCTCCTCTAAGCTATTTAGCATTATTGTTTTCTAAATAATATGCTAAATCTAATTTACATAAACTTATAATAATCATACAACTTATCTCACAAATATTACATAATATTATAATCTTTAATTAAATAGTTAATTATTGAAGAGCCAATGCATAGGAAAATGTATATTAGTTTAGTTCTTAAAACATACTTTCTGAATCTAAAGCTTATTTACTAGAGTTCTGCACTCCTTAGTCTGCCAATAAAATCTCACCAATATTATTATATTAAACTTAAAATTTGTTTTTATTTCTAAATTAATTATTTATCCCAATATGTAGGACGAATTAGTGATATTGGTAGCTTTGTATTAGAGTCTCCCTTAGCAGAATTAATCTGAGCCTGTGTAATAAATATGCTATTTGTGAGATTAGCCCCTCTTATATCAGCATCTCTCAAATCAGCACCAATAAGATCTGCACCACTTAAATCCACATCTCTAAGGTCTGCTGCAATAAGAAATGCCCCTCTCAAATCTTCTCCTTTTAGATTGACTTTTTTAAGGTCTGATCCAATAAGATTTAACCTTCCGACAATTGTATTTTTACGTTTTAAAGTAGTTTTCTGTCCTTTACGAGCTTTATTTCTCACAAGTTCACTAGTCTTTGAAAGTAGAGCATTAACTTTATTTCTATGTGATACTAAATCTAGTTCTATGAGAGAATCAGCATCTAAATTAGTAATCCTCATGGTTTCACTTATCATGTAGCTAATTTCCTCTTTTATACCACTATCATACTGCATCCTCAATGCTTCTGTTAGATACCATAACATTTCATGAAGTTGTCTCATAACCAAAAACACATCAAACATTTGCTTTGCAGTTTCTGAATTATCTCTCCAATCGTGTCCATCATATGTAACTTGAGCAACTTTTTGTCCTGCTCCAAAGCATTCATAAGCAGTACATCCTTTAAGCCCTTTCTCTCTAAGCTCTTTATGAACAGCACATTTAAAATCAGATTGTAAATTTATACAAGGTTTACCTGCATCTTTATCCGTTGGAAATCCTTCAGAAGCTGAAAAATACAATGCAACACAGCAAAACCCAAAACATTTTTCACAGTCAACTCTCAAATTTTCATATAATTTCTTATCATACGTAGCCTCATCTTTATATGACATATCTATTGTCACCCCATATTCTTAAAATATAAATAATTTTGACCTCTAAATTATATCATAGCCTTATATTAAATTACTGTACATATTAATATGATTGTAAATGCTGAAAATAGTTTGATGATATTAGATTACTTTAATTGTATATTATTCTAAAAAAACAACAACAGCACATCAAATTTAAAATTCAATATGCTGTCGTATTATTATTTAATCACTGTCATACCGCCCATATATGGTTGTAGTGCAACTGGAATATTTACAGAGCCATCTTCATTTAAGTTGTTCTCTAAAAAAGCAATCAACATTCTTGGAGGTGCTGCTACTGTATTATTTAATGTATGTGCAAAGTATTTTCCGTTTTCGCTATCTACACGAATTTTTAGACGACGAGCTTGTGCATCCCCTAAGTTAGAACAACTTCCCACTTCAAAATACTTCTTTTGTCTAGGAGACCAAGCTTCTACATCCACTGATTTTACTTTTAAATCTGCCAAGTCTCCAGAACAACATTCTAAAGTTCTCACTGGTATATTCAAAGATCTAAAGAAATCTACTGTATTTTGCCATAATTTATCATACCACATCATGCTATCTTCAGGCTTACATACAACAATCATTTCTTGCTTTTCAAATTGATGAATTCTATATACTCCTCTTTCTTCTATTCCATGAGCTCCCTTTTCCTTTCTAAAACAAGGTGAATAACTTGTTAATGTTTGAGGTAAAGAAGCTTCTGGTAATATAGTATCAATAAATTTACCAATCATAGAATGTTCACTGGTTCCTATTAAATATAAATCTTCGCCTTCAATTTTATACATCATTGAATCCATTTCCGCAAAGCTCATAACACTAGTTACAACTTCACTACGAATCATAAATGGTGGAATACAATATGTAAAACCACGATTTATCATAAAGTCTCTAGCATAAGAAATTACTGCAGAATGAAGTCTCGCAATATCTCCCATCAAGTAATAAAAACCATTACCAGCAACTTTTCTAGCGCTATCTAAATCAATTCCGCTTAATTTTTCCATAATTTCAGTGTGATATGGAATTTCAAAATCAGGTACAACAGGTTCACCATAACGTTCTATCTCTACATTTTCACTGTCATCTTTTCCAATTGGTACACTTGGATCAATTATATTTGGAATAGTCATCATAATTTTTCTAACTTTTTTCTCTAGTTCATCTTCCTTTGCTTCTAACTCAGCCAAACGTTCAGAATTTGCAGTAACCTGCTTCTTTGTTTCTTCTGCTTCTTCCTTTTTCCCCTGAGCCATTAATGCACCGATTTGCTTTGAAATCTTATTTCTATTAGCTCTTAAAGCTTCAGCCTCCTTTTTTGTATCTCTTAACTCAGCATCCAAAGTAATTACTTCATCTACTAAATCTAGCTTATTGTCTTGAAACTTATTTTTTATGTTTTGCTTAACAATATCTGGATTTTCTCTTACAAATCTTAAATCTAACATATTTTTACCTCCTGATTAAATATATATATTATTATTTGAAACCATAAAATAAAAAACCCCCATCCCAATATATAAACTGGGACGGAAGGTATCCGCGTTGCCACCCAAATTGCTGATAAATACTAAAAATCAGCCACTCGAAATTAGTATTATAGAGGATACCACCCTTTCGATTCATCACCGACAGCTCCAAAAGTGGAAAGATTTAACCTTTCACCGATTCACACCATCCATCGGCTCTCTGAAGAAATTCATAAATCGTAGCTTTTATAATCACTGTTTTTGCTATATTTTATTATTTATTAATTATATATATATTCATACTGATTTTCAAGTAAAGACTGAATATTTTGTTTTAATTAAATTCATTCTTTTTATTTCCATAAATACCCTGTGATATATTTACTCTATAGCTACCTTGTGGTACAATATAGCTATGTACTTTGTGGTACAAGGTAGTAAAAAGGAGGTGTTTTGTCTTGAACGATAAATCTCAGCTCATGCGTGGGATAATAGAAGGCTGCATTTTACAAATAATCAATATAAAAACAACTTATGGTTATGAAATTGTAGAACAGCTTCAAGAATATGGATTCAAAGAAATAAAAGAAGGAACTATTTATCCTCTTCTTTTAAGACTTGAGAAAAAAAACATCATTAATTCAGAATTTCGTCCCTCACCTTTAGGACCGTTTAGAAAATATTATTCTCTAACGAAAGAAGGAATTTCAATACTAGAGGAATTCCACAGAAATTGGAATGAAGTTTCTCAATCTGTAAACACAATATTATCTACAGAAGGTATAGATAATGTCAAATGAATTAAGTATGTTAAAGAGACAAAATGAAACCACTACCCAAGAACTCACTGACACAAATCAAAAGATTTAATTGGAATGGCTATGGAAGCTGAAAAACGTGGAAAGACTTTATCTGATATAATGGATACTGATGAAAAATCTTGGTGCGATTCTATTGTTGCTAGTTATGGAAAAGTTTCCCTTTCAGAATTAATTCTTTCAATGCTAAAACAAGTATCAATTTTGTGGTTTATATGGGGATTTATTTTTTTTAATATAACCCCATCAATAGTAGAATTTAATATAGGAACGTTATCAGTATTCTTATTATATGCTTTATTTATAATTATTTATAATTTTTTTATATCAACTAAATTTGCATTTCAATCTTCAATTAAACAATCTTTAATTGAGCCGATGATTTTTATTATAATAACACTATTAATCGCACTAATTGCAAGGGCTTCAAAGGGAATTGTTTTATTCACTCTTCCAAATTATATAATACACTTAGTTTTTGGTATCACATGGGTGTTATCTACATTCTGATCTATACAATAATCTAATTCACAAACAAGCAAAAAAATAAACTGGATGGAATAACTATTTATATTGTATAAACTATAAAAGCAAAGCACAAATCTTGTAAGAAATCCCATACAAAGTTTGTGCTATTTTTATCATATAATTAAACTATATATTTTAATCTTATTATGAAGGAGAATGAGATTCTAAATTGGATAGTAAATAACCATACTTAATGAGCAAATTGTATCAGCTGTATTTTTATAAACATGGGCTCTATCCGCCTTAAATCTTATAGAATTACCTTTTGTTATAATAAAATCCTCACCATTTATACTTATAGTAAGCTCTCCAGAAAACACAGTTATAAATTCCTGAGTACCTTGTTGATGAGCTTCTGAAGCTAGATGTCCTCTATTATCAATTTCAATAGAATAAGTTTCAAATCGAGTTGTGTTATCAAAAGGAAATACAGGAAATATTCTAATCTTGCCCTTATCTTCAATAAGTGGCTGCACTTGAGACTTATCTACGATTTCAAAATCAGCTTCAGATATACTCATAAGTTCAGTACATGATATTTTAAGTCCATTTGCAATCTTCCATATTGTTGACACAGTAGGATTTACTTCACATCGTTCAATCTGGCCAAGCATACTCTTACTTACATCAGTCATCTTCGAAAGATTATTAAGACTAAGTACTTTTTCTTCACGAAGTCTTTTTAAATTTTTCGCAATAATCAAATTAAGCTTTTCCAAAATTTAACCTCCAATTTATTGACAGTATACTGCACAAATAGTATCATTATATTGCGCAGCATAATATATCGTTCTTTTTGTATATTATATCATACGAAAATTAGGAGGTAAATATACATGCCAAATCTCACAGCATTCTTATCCTATGTCCTTATTGCAAACTTTGCTCCTGGAGCAAATACTATTATATCAATGTCAAATGCAGGCCGATACGGATTTAAGAAAAGCATAATGTTTAATGTAGGTGTTTTCTTTGGTGTATTTGTTATATTTATTCTAAGCAGTATATTTAGTGTAATACTTTATGACTATATCCCATCAATTAAATCAATTATGGCCTACGTTGGCGCAGCTTATATTCTATGGCTTGTATGGCAAATCTACAAAAGTAACCCTCAAAATGAAGATAAGACACAAAAGCGTACAAACACACTTTTATCGGGATTACTTTTACAATTTGTAAATCCTAGTGTTATTATTTATAGTCTTGTAACAGTTTCAACATTTATAATGCCTTATTACAAATCTATATTTACGCTTTTATATTTTTCTTTAATTCTTGCTTTTGTTGGCTTTGTAGGAACCTGCTGCTGAGCATTGTTTGGCTCTATTTTTCAAAAGTTTCTTATAAAAAATTATAAAATTGTCAATATTGTTATGGCACTATTGCTTGTCTATTGTTCTATCTCATTATTTCTTTAGTTAATAACTATTTTAAAATTAAAAAATAACCAAATTTAATATAATCATTATAGAATTTTATTATTTAAAAAATAGTTCTGTTAAATACTTGCCTAATCTTTATCTATATTTTTATTTTTACAAATTAAAATCACAGCTTCTAGTTAAATAGGCAAGTTTATATATAAATCAATTATAGAAAATTAATGAATTAAGTTAAAAAGTTACTATTAACTTTAACTTAAAAAGGAGGTTACATATGAAACGTAAAGAAGCATTAGCATTATTAAAAGAACATGTTAAAACAGATCGTGTATTAAGACACTCTCTTGCTGTTGAAGGCGCAATGATAGCTTATGCAATAAAATTTGAACAAGATGAAAATTATTGGGGATTATTAGGATTACTTCATGATATTGACTTTGAAAAATATCCTGAAGAACATCCAAATCGTGCGCCTGAAATTCTTGAAGCTGCAGGCTTTGGTGAAACATTTATTGCAAGTGTTCTTTCTCACTCTTCAGAAACTAAAATCCCAAGAGACTCAAAAGAACGTCAATGCCTACATGCGGTGGATGAAATGGCAAGCTTCATCATTGCAATCGCATTAATGCGTCCTACAAAACTTGAAGGATTGAATGCCAAATCTGTAAAAAAGAAAATGAAAGATAAAGCCTTTGCCAAAGCAGTAAATCGAGAACAACTAATAACATCTGCTGAAGAATTAGGTGTTGAATTTAATGAGCATGTAGATACTATTGTTAATGGTCTCATTGCACATGAAGCAAAGCTGCAAAAAGAAGGGTACAGTTTATTAGATTAACCAGTAAGACACTATATTGACTAGATTATTTCAAAACAATAAAATAATAAAAACAGAAATTAAGTATAGGGATAAGCGTAGATTTACATCAATGAAAATTCACGCTTATCCTTATTTAACTTCTTTAGCAAACTAATAATAGTTTTATTTTAAGCTGCTTTTTACTACAAACTTTACTCACCAAGTTTATATAATATCTATAGATATATCAGCTCTAAAATTAATATATATGTGAAAATAATTGGTATTTTTTAGTATTACAGTTGAAACTATTGAATTCACAATTTACAGTTTACAACTCACAATTTTAGTTTAAGAAATTAATTCATAAAGAATTAATTTCCACCATAATTGTGAATTTTGCATTGTGAATTGAAATACTTAAGGGTGTAGCTATATTCAGCTATACATTAATTTTTAAAGTAATTTATCTATATGATTTTAAGATAATAAAACTTATCATATTGATTCAAATCTTGATATAATTAGATAATTCTCGGAAATACTTGTTTTTTTAATTTTCATATAGTCTTTTCCTTCTTTATTTCTTCAATCATCCACTGATATTGTAAATCTCCAAGTCCGTACTGTGAAAACAGTGTAAGCAGTTCTTTTACGAGATTTTCCTTATTAAGATTGTTTTTGATATAACGTATGATATCACTGTTTTCTTCTCGGTAGCCAAGATATAAATTCATTGCCTGATAAGTGACAGGCAGCATTTTTGCATCACATTTTTTTCTATCGCAAAGTATGGTTTTGTAGATATAATTATAACCATCTGTATCAATTTCCACAGCATCGGGCAACATTTTATCCTTTTGCTCTTGTGCCATACAAAAAAGTACATCACCATCAAAATGAATTTGCTCTAAATATGAAAGAATCGTAATAAAGTTCATTTGGCAGAACATATCATCACCAAACCATAAAACGATAATGTCAAACTGTTCATCAAACAACGGCTTTAACGGCTCTATTACAATTTTTTTATATTCTTCAGGTGTGGAGTTGAGGGAATGCACTCTTTTTTCAATAAATTCGGGCGAGAAAATTTTTTCGTCCGTTTCACCCCAACACATAGCTTCATTAAATGGAATATAGACAGCTTTTTCATTCATCAAGTTATCTCTTTGAAAAGAATCAAGCATACACAAACCATTTAAAACATGCAATGTTTTTAAGGGGTAGTTTCTTTCAATTTGACTTTGTACATTCTTAATAGTTTCATTTTTCATTGCTGTATTCTCCTTATTTTGAAATGTTAGAGAACTATTTTTCTGATAAACAGCAAGCGGCAGCGGATTTTCACGAAACCTTTTCGGCGACATTCCAATCATAGAAGAAAATGCTCTTGAAAATGCCTCCTGAGACGAATAACCGTATTTTATCGCAATATCAATAATTCTGTCATTAGTACTTTTAAGCTCACTTGCAGCACAAATCAAACGTCGCTTTTGCATATAGCTTTTCATAGTTTCACCAAAATAACGATGAAAAATAACAGAACAATAATAGGGTGAAAAATTGCACTGCCTTGCCAATTCACTTAGAGAAAAATCCTCTGTTAAATTTTTCTCGACAAAATCCAGTATTCTTTTCATATTGGTGTCTATCATCAAGCATTCCTCCTTTTTAAAGATAGTAACACATCTTAAATATTTTATTTTGATATTAATTGTGATATTAAATATTTTTATACCTTTTGTAGTTTATTTCTCTTATTTCATTAACTCATATCTTAAAGCATTTTATTTAAAATAATAGTTACCAATAGTATATTTATGTTATACTCAATTTGTAGTATTGCCACGGATTCGTAGGAATTTGCGTCATACTGGAATAATAAATTTTAAAATTTATGGAGGATTAATATGATTAAACCAATAAACATAATCTTAAGAGAATTAGAAATTAAAGATTTAGAGGATTACTTGTATTGGAATCATCCTTCACGTGAGTTCCATAAATTTAATGGTCCATATTACGGAAAAAGTAGTGAAGAAGAGCTAAGAAAGTATGTTGAAGAACTTAAAGAACTATTGTTAAAAGGGGAAAGAAATGTCCTGGAAAATAAAAAGATAATAGCAAATAAAGACACTGACGAAATAATCGGTCAAGTTAATTGGTATTGGAAATCACAAGAAACCCTCTGGATGGAAGTTGGGATTGTAATTTTTAATGAGAATTACTGGGGAAATGGTATAGGTTATACCGCTTTAAAGATGTGGATTGATGAAATTTTTGCTGAAAACCCAAGACTTATAAGACTTGGATTGTCAACTTGGTCTGGGAATTTAAGAATGATGCAACTGGCTGAAAGATTGGGTTTAAAAAAAGAGGCTATTTACCGAAAAGCAAGGATAGTTGATAATCAATATTATGATTCAGTGAGTTATGGTATCTTGAAGGAAGAATGGCAAATGTTATCTAACAGTATATCATGATATGCTGCTCTCAATAGATGAATCAAAGGTTTACTTTATCACAGTAAGTCCTATTTCATTTAGCATAAATCGATAATAGAGACTATATCTGTATTATGCTAACCTCAAAGTCCTGCAATGCTATGCTAAAAAACTCTGTTATTTATGATACGTTTCTCCGTAACGGGAATAACATAGCCTTTTAATGAATTATCCATAAAATAATATTTTCTTCGATATTAAGCCAAGTGACTGTCACTTGGCTTAATGCAATCTATTTCTATGCTTATAATATGAGAAATTAAAAAAGAGATAGCTGTTCATTAGTAGATTTATTTAATTTATCTTTCATTGGCTTTGAATAACTACCGAAAAGATTATATCTGCCTTTTAATTCATTAACCATAATGTAAAGCTCATCCTTATATTCCTTGCTGGCACCACCTGTTTTATATAGGGTTTGTAATGGCTCATACAAATGGTTAAAATCCTTTTTTATAAAATCAAAGAATACGGAACGAGTCTTTCCCCTTAGATAGAGTACTCCAGGTAGCACATAACTAACTCTACAATCAGCAGCATTAGAATATAGAGCATCAACATTATCTCTTCCATCTGTTATATATGGAATGATTGGCATAAAGTGAAGTCCCGTGGATGCCTTTGTCTTTGAGAACTCCTTTAACATAGCAAATCTTTTAAGGGATTCCACACCATTTGGTTCTATCTTTCTACGAATATTTTCATCCATACAAGTAATGGTTGCTGCAACATTTACATAAGTAATGGAGCTAAGTTCCTCAATTAAATCATAGTCTCGCAAAATCAAATCTGACTTTGTGGAAATGATGCAAGGTGTTTTATATTTTATCATTAATCGTAGAATATCTGGCATTATTTTGTACTGTGCTTCTATTTGTTGATAGCTATCGGTTACGCCACCAATATTAACAACTTCTCTTTTCCAAGTGGGACTGCTAAGTTGTTCCTCCAATCGTTCAACAATATTAGTTTTAACATATATATCCTCAAAATATTGCTCAGAACCCATATATTGATGTGAGTACATAGCATAACAGTATTTACAGCCATGCTCACACCCCCTATATATATTTAAATCCCAAGCAAATGGTATTTTTCTTTTTAATTTATTACATCCTATAGTACAAGTTATCTCTTTGTAGCTTGCCATATAATTTCATCCACCCCTATATATTTATATAATTGAGAATTGACGATTGACAATGGACAATTATGGATACTTCTCTTTTATAAGAGAAGCTTTCAATTGATTTCTTTTCATGTGACACAATCACTTGTATTAAAAATCTATTTAAAGAAATTAATTATGCATTTTGCATTGTGAATTGCGAATTACGAATTAAGATACTATAGATATATACATTATTTTTTAAAGTGGTTTATCTACATTAAAATCAAATTTAAATCAAATTTAAATACCTATCTAATAACAATCGAGTTACTTCTCTCAACTTTTATTGATTTTTTCTAATTGGTATCCAAACTTCAAACTTTGAATTAGCTGGATCTTGATTTAAGTATAATTCAATATCTGGCGCATCTGCATATTCATATCCTGACGTTGGTAACCACTCTGTAATTATTCTTTCTTCAATTTCTTGAATTGCTGTTGGCATAGCACCTTGTCCAGGAAAAACTGCCCAAGTGCCTGCGGGTATTACATATTCATACATACCCTCTGGTACTTCTTTATCAGTTTCTACAGCTATATAATATTCCCATCTCTCCAAGCTATCCATACAAGCACTAACCCCTAATACTCCCTTAGACTCTGCATTCATAAGAGATACTATCTGATTAATTCTTCCATTTTGTGCTGATTCTTGCCATAACTTAGGTACAGATTTAAAATTTTTCTCAATATTCTTTTCTAATGATGCTTTTACTCCCACTATTCTGATTTCTTCTTTTTTAACTATACTATACTCCATTTCTCCTACTCCTTTTATTGTTATTCTAAAACTAATAGGAGGATATGCTTTTAGGAAGGTTCCCTCTTTTTGCGCTACTGAAGGTGATACATGATGCATTTTTTGAAACGCCCTATTAAAAGCGGTTGGAGATTCATAACCATAGCGTAAGGCTACATCAATTACCTTATCTCCACTTTGTAAATCAAGGGCAGCTTTTGTTAATCTCCTATTTCTTATATACTCTGATAGTGGCGTTCCTGCTATATATGAAAACATTCGTTGAAAATGATAAACTGTACAGCATGCTATCTTTGCTGCTTTTTCATACTCAATTTCTCCATCTAGATTTGCTTCAATATATCCTAGTGCTTCATTTAATTTTTCTAACCATTCCATTAAGCTATCCCCTTCCAAATAATAGTATAGTGAATTATAAATTTAAAAACCTCTCATCCAATGCACAAATATGAGAGGTTGCTATTTACTTATTAATTAACTTTTCTTTTATATTCAAATTGTACCATATTTTGTTTATGCATTTAAACAATAAAAACCTTCTCTATTTAGGATACGGTTCTTAATATCACAAATAAGGGATCTTTTATTACTTTAAATACAGTAGAATCAATACTACTAGATTCAATCTTTCCTATTTCACCATCTATATCTACATCTTGAGAAATTGTTAAACATATACTTGTTTTTAGATTCTCTTGTGCAGTAAATTCAAGGTTATCATGATAAATTGAGGTTTATTTACACTATGCTTAACATTCTAATTTATAATTACCAATAAATATGTTAATAGAAAAACCCCTAACAAAAATGTTAGGGGCTTTCTTATTAATAATTATAATTTTATAATAACATCACTAAAAAATAAGTTAACTATTTTCTAGTTAGCCTCATTTTTATATTCCTCCATCTGTTTCAAATAATTAATTTGAGTTTCTGTCTTCCCTCTATATTTCATATCATCATTAACAGAATTTTGGTTAATATTATTAGATTGAGATGTTATAGAGAGCTTCATTTCTTGAAATTGCTCTTCTGTAAAATCTATGTAACTATAACATTTTGGACAAGTAATACAATATTGCTTTCTATATGGTATTATTGGAATGAAAAATAACGTAAACCACGTTCTTACAACACATAAATTCCAAACTTCAGTACTATTACAATAGTTACATGGACGTTCAAATACTGGTCCGACAATCTTTCTAGTCACTTTCCCCCATCCCCAAATTATCATTTTATCACCTCATATCAATAATCTTTCCCAATTGTACCATTTTCCAATATTTATCTCAATATACAACACAAATATCCATAGTTCTACATATATTCAAAATTTGGCAGTATATAAAAAATCATTTCATTACTTATAATAAGATTTTTCACACCATCAAATTTTTATCTTTATAATTCATCAAACACTATTTTTTCTTTTAAATCTAGTCATATCAAGGAATTGGCGGAAAATCTACGTCATTTGCAGTACGGTTACCCGCATCAGTAACAAGTGATAACACTTCCTTAATTATTCAAAACATTCGAAGTTCTTCTATCCACTCATAAGTGGAATCAAATTTCTTCCTCTTAATATTTCATTAAGTTACCATTAATATTAACTTCTATCTTATACCCTTAAATGCATAATTTATTAGATTTTTTATAAAAGTCTCATCTACCATATCCCCTGTTATTAATAATCTATAGAATAATGGGCCAAAAATTAAATCTATAACTAATTCTATATCCAAATCATCCTTTAATTCTCCTCTTGAAATTCCACGTTCTAAAATATATCGTGAATCAAGTCTACGGGGCTTAAAATATATTGTTCTATAGGCTTCAGCTAACTTTTGATCAAATTGGCCTTCTGCTATTATCTCATTAATTATCCTCCCCTCTCGACTAATTAGAAATTTTGCTAAATTATTTACTTGAATTATCATATCATTAATAGTTGATCCTGTATCAGGTATTGGAAGTCTTACAACAGCAGCATCAAAAAAAGCGTCCATAACAACAGCAGCTTTGTTGGGCCACCATCTGTAAATAGTGGCTTTACTAACTCCAGCTCTTTCAGCAATCTTTTCAATTGTAGTAGCTCCAAAACCATTTTCAAGTAATAACTCATATGCAGCGAAAAGAATGGCCTCCTTAGTTTTTACGCTACGCGGACGTCCCAATTTTTTCTCCATTATATTTACCTCCATTGTATTTAATTTATAATAATATACTTAGTAAACTAAACGTATAGTATTGTTAAATATACAAGGAGGAAAAATTAATGAAAGTTGTAGTTTTTAACGGAAGTCCCAATAAGGAGGGTAATACTTATCATGGAATAAAAATAGTTGTTGACGAATTAGAAAAGGAAGGAATGGAAACAAAAATAATCCATGTCGGGAATAAATCTATTAGAGGATGTATTGCCTGTGGATATTGTACAAAAAATAAAAATGGAAAATGTGCTATTACTACTGATTCAGTTAATGATTGGATTAAAAAAATGAAAAATGCCGACGGAATAATCTTAGGATCACCAGTACACTATTCAGCAATTGCTGGAACAATGAAGTCATTTTTAGATAGAGCTTTTCGTGTGGCAGAAGCCAATGATAGTATGCTAAGACATAAAGTTGGAGTTGCAGTAGTAGCAGTAAGACGTACAGGCGGAATTTCAACCTTTGATCAGTTAAATAATTACTTTAATCATTCTGAAATGCTCATCCCTACTTCAAACTATTGGAATATTATTAATGGAAGATTACCAGGTGAGGCAATGCAGGACGAGGAAGGAATACAAATAATGAGGATATTAGGTAAAAATATGGCTTGGCTTATGAAACTTATTGAAAATAGACAAGGAATTATTAAGAAGCCAGAAATGGAAGAAAAGATTTTTACTAATTTTATTCGATAAATTTTTATTTTTCCTATCCATTAGATAATTTTTACTACTATTTAAAATAGATTTTTTATCACTTATAATTTCAATCATTTATTCAATTAAATGTATTATTATAATCTAAGGAAGTGCTTTATAAATGTGTCAATCAAATAATGCCGTTATAAAAACAAATTCTTTAATAAATAATCTTGAAGATAAACCCATATTGACTAATTTATTAACTTTAGTTATGTCCATAGCTTGTGGACTTACTGTAGCAAATTTATATTATATCCAGCCCCTCTTAGCTGATATAGCAAAAACCTTTCATGTCACCCAATTAAGCATAGGCTTTGCAGCTATGCTTACACAAATAGGTTATGCAATTGGAATGATATTTATCTTACCTTTGGGAGATATAAAAGAAAAAAGAAAATTAATAGTAATAATGCTTTTATTCTCAATAATCTCACTTATGAGTATGTTCTTCTCTTCAAATATATATGTTCTAATAATTTCTTCCTTTGCCGTTGGATTTACTTCTATTATTCCTCAACTTATTATTCCTCTAGCAGCACAACTATCAAATCCACAGCAAAGAGGGCAAGCTATTGGTACAATAATGAGCGGGTTGTTAATTGGAATATTGCTTTCTCGTACAATCAGCGGCATCTTAGGCAGCTACTTTGGCTGGAGAGCAGTTTATCTTATTGCAGCGATTATGATGCTTGCTCTAATGCTTATTCTTAGGAAGTTGCTACCCTTATGCGAACCTATCTCTGACATTAAATATACTCAACTGCTAAAATCAATGATAAACTTAATAAAAACTGAACCAATTTTAAGAGAAGTCTCTATTAATGGTGCTTTAATGTTCTCAGCTTTTAGTGCATTTTGGACATCCCTCATATTTTTACTTGAAAGCTCTCATTACAATATGGGAGCTGAAGCAGCAGGTTTATTTGGATTAGTTGGTATTGTTGGTGCTCTTGCTGCTCCAATAGTTGGAAAATTAGCTGACAAAAGAGGTTCAAGATTTGCTATAGGTATATGTATAATCGTAGTTATAATTGCTTATTTATTCTTCTTTCTATTTGGCTTTAAAATTTGGGGACTTATTTTAGGAATTATTCTTCTAGATTTAGGAGTACAATCCTGTAATGTCTCTAATCAGGCAAGAGTACATTCCTTAAACGAGAAAACGCGTAATAGACTTAATACTATTTATATGGTTAGCTTTTTTCTCGGTGGAGCGCTAGGTTCCTTTTTAGGTTCCTATAGTTATTCTCATTTTGGATGGTATGGAGTTTGCACTTTTGGAATGGCAACTCAAATCATAGCAATTATTCTATACAAGGTTGGAAAAAATACATAAAATATATTTTGACAAATTGAACTAATTTCTATTTATAATTTAAATCGTTGTGTTTACTTATGTAGCGTATATTATATCTAACTGTGCTTCAAACAGGTCCTCTAGAGTTTTTTATTTGAGTATTCTTCTTGGGAGTATGTTCATCCAATTCTTTATAGATGCAATATCATCGGAACTATAGTTTGACATAAGTTTTCCCTTCGTGATAAATCGACGTAGTAGGCCGTTATGACGTTCATTAGTTCCTTTCTCAAAGGATGAATAAGGATGAATAAGGATGAGTAAAGTGTACCTTTGTATCAGTGTCGGTTTCAATTATAGATAAATCATCAAATTCGGAGCCATTGTCTCCAGTTATTGTTTTGAATACTTGACTAAAGTGGTCGCCATATAAGTTACGGATACTTTTAAGCTCATTCATAAATGCGCAAGCACTTTTAGAAGCAATCTTACGCACAATAGCATTCCTAGTCTTACCCTCAAGAATGGTTAAAAGTACACAGTCATTACCAGACTTTTCACCGACAGCTGTATCGATATTCCTCATGGTTATCTATGTAATTTGGACGTTCTGTAATACTTCTACCAAGCTTTTTCTTGTGCTTTCTGATCATTGCTGGTTTAGTATTTCTAAGTAGCTTCATTGGTAAATCTGCATTTTAATAAGTGACAATCCAAGATTAATATAGTTATACAAGGTTTTGGTGCAAACATTTGAGAACACTTGAACTTACCAGTTTCAATCGTATTACCTACGCAAGCATCAGGTGACCATGAATCAAGCTTTATCTTAGCTACTCTACTACATAGTTTATAAAGTCACAACATTCTAAGCGCTTAAAAGTACAACAAAAATTCAAGCGATGCTTTTTGTAAATGGCTTCGCCTGTATCTGCAAGGTAAAGTTCAATATGATTTCTCTGTTTAATCTGTGTAGTAGTACCACGTCGTATTTCATTGAGAACAGTATTTATAAGGTGGTTTAGCTCTTTAGCTATCCTATATGCTGAAAATCTATCTTTGAGACGAAGTTGAATAATCATGTGCTCTTCAAAATTCAAATGTTTATTTTTGCATGATTATGTGTTATTATTTGGGTAATCCATAGTGATTATCCTCCGTGTATGTTTTTCTTTAGCGATTAAATCATAACACAGAATAATTTACTATGGATTTTTTATTAGTTCAATTTCATTTTACAACAAGCCCTCTTTTTATATCTAAATTAATTATCAATATTAAATTTATTGGTATTCATATAGAGCTTAATGGTAAAGAAAAAAAGCACATATCTCACGAAGATTAGTGCTTCACTCTTAATTAAATCTTTATTTAATTCATCTAATAGCCTTAAAACAAAATAAATGTTTTAATTTTAAATATTTACTCTATATAATGACGAGGGCAATTTATGTAATAACATTTATAAAATATATCGTAATCTACTTCTATAAAAGGCTTAATGCCATTAACAACCCGTCTATAACATTCTTTAATTTTATTTAATCTAACCTTTTCTCCATCAATATATTCTTTACACTCCTTTTCACTATCCCAATCTCCATAATTGGTTTCTTCTTCATAAATATTCTTCTCTATTTCTTTTTCAATTTCATTCATCTTTTTCTCTGATGCATCTATACTATATGATTCTTTTAGTGCATAAAAATACTGTCCAATCCAACTTTCATCTTCATAAAGTTTATCTTCATCATATAACTCTATACATTTATGATAATCACCAAGTATATACATACATTCTGCTAATTCATTAGCTCTAACCTCTAAGCTTTCATAACTACTCTCTAATAATAATTGAATTATTTTTTTACCCTCTTCTAATTCTCCATTCAGCGCTAACTCTCTTCCAAGAAGTAAAGCAATTCTTCCATCTATCTCTTCGTCTTTATAGGGGTATTTATAGATTGACATTAACTTTGAGATTCCGTCTTCTCTATTATTTGAAATGATTAAGCTAATAGCTTCATTATATTTATATCCCTTATAATGAGAAATTTCAAAAGCCTTATTAAACAATGTTATTGCTTCCCTATAATTCTTTTTCTTAAAAAATAATTTTCCTAAAGCATAATATGTATTATCATATTTTGATTCATATTCTATTGCTTTTGTAAGTAATTCAATTGATTTATCGACCTCTTCGTATTCCTCACTTAACAAATAAGCCATATTAGTAGCCCAAAAACAATATTCATCCTTTGACATATTGTTTTTATTTTTGTTATAACAATTCTCTAAAATATCAATTGAAATTTTTGTATCATTCCGTAATTCTAAATTTATCATTGCCATAAGTGAAAAAGCTTGAATATTAGAAGGATTATTATTAACCTCTATTTCTAATTTTTCTTTACATTCGTAAAAAAATTTAGCTCTTTCATCAAATTCTAAATTCATAACACTCTGCAATTCTTTTATCATTTTGGTTATATTCACTTATATCACTTCCTCAACACCTTGTACATTAATTATATAAATAATCGATTTAGTTGTATATATTTTAAATAAAAAATAGCCTTAGCTAAGTTATATCAATATCTAAGGCTAGATTCCTTAATTATTTATGATATACTACACCGCTTTATAACCATCCTACTTCTAACTATTTTTTTATTCAAATTTATCTATAATCTTTTTCTTGAAACAAAAAAGAGGGCATACCCTCTAAATACACCATTTCTCTATATTTATATTTTATTCTTTATTTATACATTCAGTTAGATATTAATTATTAAAATATATTATAATGAATCATAAATTAAAGGATCACTCTGACAGTCATCAGAGTGATCCTAATAGTATAAAATTTCACTAATACTTGATTTAATAACTTTTTCGCTATGACATTTTAAAATGTCTTAATTCTTTTATTTATATCATCTATTATTTTATAATTATGCTCTTACATAAAATCTTAATAAAATAAATGTGTATTACTTTATGTTGATTTCATAGTATTTATACAATTTATTTATATCCGAACTAGACAATATATCTATACTATTTTTAATATGATTTTCTTCCCAATCCCACCATTTCATTTCAAGTAGCATATCTATCTTATCTTTATCGAATCTTTCTTTTATATACTTTGCAGGATTTCCCCCTACAACAGTATAAGGTTCTACATCTTTTGTAACTACCGATCTAGATGCAATTATTGCACCATCTCCAATTGTAATTCCTGGCATAATCATAGCTTCTGTACCAAGCCATACGTCATTGCCTATAATTGTATCTCCCTTGGGCTTATATGAATCTAGTAACTTATCTTTAAATGGATATACAGTTATCCATTCAGGGTTATGATTGTGATTTCCTCCCATCATAAATATTACTCCGCTGGCAATACAACAATACTTACCTATTTTTATTCTATCTAAAGTCCATCCATAGTCTTCTATGGGATTATACATCTCCTTAGATTTTTCATCTCCCCATATATATCTTACACATATATCTTCAAAATTCCTACCTGCATAATATCCTGAATAATATGTATATTTCCCAACTTCAATTAAGGGATTTTTTACTGTATCCTTTAAATATTTTATTTCTGTCCAATGATTAAATGTATTATTCATCTTATCCTCCTAAATTTAAGTTTTAAATATCACTTAACTTAGGTCATACTGCTACATTCCTAAAATTTTTAATTCTCTTTATCATTCTAGAATACTTCCTTAAATTTTATTATTTCTTATATACATGCAAATATGTATCAATATTTTAGACATAAATATTTAAATTAATTGACTTACGTCTCTATTTTTTCATATCCCCTGAGATTATAAAACAAATACTTCTATGTATTTTCTTTTCCCATTATACCATTCTTCTGAATCAATGTGTATTCATATAACAAAAGATATCATCATAATATTATGATAATATCTTTTTATGAATTTCAATAGTTGAAACGAATCATACTTTAATACTATAATCCAAAATTAGTAAAAGCCTCATTTATTTGTGATACTGTTCTCCGTTACACTTCTAAATGATAGTGTTTTCAATCTATATTCCAAGCTTCTTTTGCTTATCATACCTTATTGTACTCATATTAATTATACTGTTTTTCTTATTGAAACCTTGTATCCTAAGTTAACTATTAAATTATATAAAATATTGGCTTTTGATTTTCTTAATCGAGTAGTTATTGATTTTAGCGAATAGAAATTCCTTCTAAACCACATATATCCATCAAATAATTCCTCTGCACTCATATTTTTAGGTTTAAATGCTACTCTAATTTTTCCATTATAATATGACCAATCATCAGTTAATAATCGCTCTTCTTCATTTAACTGATAATACAATGGTGTCTTTGACAGTGGTGTTAATATAGTAACTGTAACACTATCAATTCCTAAGTAATTGCACATGTCTAGAGTTGTTTTAAACACTTTCTTTGTGTCAGTATCAAATCC
Organism: Clostridium sp. Marseille-QA1073; assembly: GCF_054863625.1. Classification (NCBI taxonomy): domain Bacteria; kingdom Bacillati; phylum Bacillota; class Clostridia; order Eubacteriales; family Clostridiaceae; genus Clostridium; species Clostridium sp. Marseille-QA1073. Next base: position 46,164 of record NZ_JBSVQM010000007.1, read on the forward strand.
AAATATTATTCCTACATTATCAACCGCTAGAAAAAGGATTAAATTTTCCCATATGCAATATAATTAATAATACTTCAAATTCAAGTTTCTATTAAACTTTCTATAACTCTATGTTAAATAAATATTCCTCATATAAATTAACTCTTAATCTTTTTATAAATTAGTCTTTGCTAATCTGTTGCAGAAGCTGCAATTATAGTAAACATTTCTGTTACTTTATCATACACAGTAAAAAAAATAACACCCCACCATTCCAAACCATCATCAAAATAATTAGACCATTTATGTTCCCAATAAGCATCTGGCACACTCCAGTCTATCCCACTGCACCAATCATAAATTTCAAGGTTATAAATATTTGAAAATAATATATTATTAACATGCCAAAAATCTTCTTTCTTCAGTACACTACCATATGGTGGATCTAGAAATGAATGCTGATATGGTGCCTCTATTCTATCCTCGAAAAATTCATCAGTAGAATATGGTACACCTCTCATTTTAGATTCATCAATCTGAATTATATATTGATATTTATTTTTATAACGTTTTGCAATAATCTCCATTGCATTTATAGCAGCCTGTTTATGTTCTTCAATGCCACAATCTGGCTCATCATTTTGCAAAATCACATAATCAATCACTATATTATTCATATTATCTTTATCATTCAATTTATTGATTAAAGTATATGATGGATGATATATCAACTCTTTCATTTTTTAACCCCCATTCATTTAAATTTTATTAAACTAGCAGTTGGAGCATTTAATGCAGTTTATGGAACAAAGCCAAGACCTGTAAATTCAGAAGTTATCAGTTCAGAAACTGTGGATTTATAAGACAAAAACCCTTGACATCCGTCGAGGATTTCAATGGTAGAGGCAAAGTACAACCTTTGAAATCCACCATTATAACAGTGTATACCTATAATTCTATTTCATATCTTTTTCTCATTTTTATTAAGCTACATCAAATTGGCTATTATATAAATCTGCATAGAATCCTTTTTGTTGCATTAATTCTTCATGGCTTCCCTTTTCAATTATATCTCCATCTTTCATAACCAAAATTACATCTGCGTTTTTAATTGTAGATAATCTATGTGCTATTACAAATGACATTCTGTTTTGAGCTAATGCATCCATAGCTTCTTGAATTATTTTTTCTGTTCTTGCATCTACTGAACTTGTAGCTTCATCTAAGATTAACAATGGTGCATCTTTAACCTTGCTCTTGCAATAGTTAACTGTTGCTTTTGACCTTCTGATAAACTTATAGATTCATCCAAAACTGTGTCATATCCATTTGGAAGAATTGAAATAAAGTGTTCTAATCCTACTGCTTTACATACTTCATCTAACTTTTTATCTGAAACTTCTTCTTTGTTATAAACAAGATTTTCTCTAAAGGTTTCCGACTTTTCTTTTACCTCACATTTATTTTTTCCAACAACAGAAGTATATATTTTTATTTTTGGTTCTGTACCAGAAGGGCGCACTACAAACCAACTTTTGTCTTTTAAAATGAATTAACCACTTATATTCTTCATACCATTTATTGTCATATGGTTTACCAAAATATTTTAAGCTACACCTTCTATTATCTCTTATCGTACAAACCACAACGACTTATTATAGTTTATATACTCTTAATTTAAGAATTCCCTTATTTCATCTCCTTGATTAACAAGAGAGTGCCCTTCATCAGGAATGAGATTTATATTAGCATGTCCTAGTAATGATTCTAAGCGTTTTGCCGTCTTTTCAGAATGTAACATAACATCTTTTCCTCCTACAAATAATGCAATCGGCATTGTTAATTGTATTAATTCATCGTCTGAGAATAGAGGAATAACTTCTCTTCTAAAGTTAAAGTGTTTTGCAATTAACTTTTGATAATTTAACATTACCTGTGGTATAAGTTTATTACCATTAATTTTATAGTATAGTTTATCTATTCCTTTTTCTCCTAATAACATATAAAATAATGATTTAAAAAGAAAAGACTTTTTTTGAGGACCTATGCCTGCTGGACAAAGTAGAACAAGTTTATTTACCTTTTGTGAATATTTTATAGAAAACTTTGTTCCTAGCCATGCACCTAATGAAATTCCAACAATACTTGCTTTTTTTATTGATAGGGCATCAAAAACATCATTGAGCCAATTTGTAAAATCATCACCCTCTAATGGCAATTGAGTTTCATTACTTTTCCCTGGTTCTCCAGGCATATCTACCGCATATACTCTATAATTATGTGAATACTTCTCCATCTCATTTATCCACATAACTGAATTCATGCCACTACCATGAAGTAATATAAGTGGTGGTAATTCTTCTTTTCCACTAGCTATAATAAATGTTTTTCCGTAATCTGTATTAACATTAATTTCTTCATGTGGAAAAGACCATTTTTCAACTAATGATTCATAATATTTTAAAATTTCATTTTTTCCTTCTTCACATTTAAATGCAACTTGCACCTTACTATTATCTATTTTACTGATACTTGTTCTCATCATCACACATCCTTATTATTTAATATTTAAAATCCAGTTTTCAGCATCTCTAATATTATTAAACACCCTAAACTAATGTTAACATTATTATTTTCCATAAGAATACTTAAATCATGTCCTGATATTCTCCATTGTTTTCCAACTTTATTTGCTCTAAGCTTACCTTATGTTATAAATTTTCTTATAGTTTTATAGTGCATACCTAATATTTCTGCAATTTAATCAACTGTATAAAATTTTTCTTCCATTAAAAACAATCCTTTCATATTTCATTTATATACTCATTATATTGCACTTTGTGCGAATTGTAAATGTATTTTATTGTACTTTGTTGATATTTATTTGACTTTGTTCCTTATATTTCTATTAATCATATTTTATTATTCAACCGAGTAGTAGTTAAATGATTATTTTATTTGGTAAATAATAAAAAAATATGTATCGACTTTTACATCAATACATACTTAACTGACATCTATGATATTTTTTACTTACATCAATTACTTGCGATACAGTTCATTCTTCATATTCTGAATCTGCACCAGTAAATTCATATGTGATATCTACAAGCCGTTTTATAGTACTTTCTGATAACTTCATACTAATATTGGTCTTGGCACTCCATTACCCCTATTACTGATTATAATTATAAATTCATTTATTTGCTCTTTTGTATTATACTACACTATTGGTTATTTATTCCATTTTATTATATCATTTTGTAACTTTTCCTAGAATTAAATTTACTAATGTAACTATGCTATGCCCAAAAAATGGTCACTGCTAATTTGCAATAACCATCTTTTTATATTATCTACTTTATTCCCTTATAGAGTTTAATTCATTACATATATCATCTATTTCATCATAGCTACTTGTTATATCCATTATGCTATTATTAAGTTCATCAATAGCTGCAAAAATTTCTTCCATAGCCGTTGCAGTCGATTCTACAATTTCACTAATATCATTTACTAAACTTAATGTACTTTTCATCGTATTTTCAAGCAATACAGATTGTGATCCAACATTTCCTGAATAACTTAATACATTAGACGTATTCTTATTAACATTTTTAAATAACTCTTTAACATCATTTGTATGTTCATTACATAACTCAATTGACTTTTCTTCTTTTAATATTTCCTCTGCAACTACCTTTGTTTTATTAGATATATTATTCAATATTAATTCTATTTGATCTGTGGATATTCTTGAATCCTCAGCAAGTTTTCTTACTTCTTCTGCAACCACAGCAAAACCTCTTCCATACTCTCCAGCTCTAGCTGCTTCTATTGATGCATTAAGAGCTAATAGATTGGTTTGCTCTGATATTTTTCTAATACTGTTAATAATATGAACTATTTTTGTATTTTCATCGCTTAATTCATTTATCATGGATACCACACTTAAAATATTTGTATTTACGTTATTCATTTCCGAAGATAATATATCTACTTTATTATTACCTTCTAATACAACATTTTCAGTTGACTTAGATAATTCCTCCATAGTTTTAATAGCATTCGTAACTTCTTCTACTTTTTCTACTCCATCCTCTATTGAGGATTTCATTCCAATCATTACATCCACTTCTTTGGCTGCACTATTAGCAACGTCGCTTGTAGAACTAGTTATTTCTTCTGCTATTTGTCCTGCTACAGAAATTCCACTTTTTATTTTCTCATTAGCTGTTGTTAAAACCTTTATAGTACTATATATTTTTTCTAGCAACAACTCTGCTCTAGATTTAGCTTCTTCAGTAGCCTTATGAGTTTCTTCTAAATCTTTATAAATCCTTTTGGTAGTAATGGCATTAATTGATAATATAGCTGATCCTGCTATTATGTATCCTATATAAAATACTAATTCATAGTATTCTGCTGAAGCAAACAATGTTGTTTTATAGCCTAAGAAGAAATACACTACAAGTACTATAGCCAAAATTGCTTCAATAATTAATATCCTTAAATCTTGATATACACTCATTAACATAACACCATAATATATCAAAATAAAATTAGCCCAATTTGGGTTTGATATAAACATTATGCATATAACAGCACTGTACATCATTAACGTATAATACATTGTTTGAATAATATATTTCTTTTTTATTAATATAAAATCGATTATAGCTAAAGGTATGGAAACTCCAACTAATATTAATATTGCATTCCTATCTGTATTTAAAATAATATCAACAATTACTCTTAATACTACCGATAATATAAATCCTACCAACATTATTTTATTCTTCAATTCCACATTTTTTTTGTAATCCATCACTACTCCCCCTTACTCAATGTCATATTATTATTATTCGTAATATTGTTATGTAGCTTTATCACATACTATATTTTTTTATATAATTATCTTAATTTATTAGAGTATTCTTCGATAATTATAAATAACATATTTAACAATAAAGATAAGGCGGAGAGAAGATGAATATAAAAATTAAAAATATCGAATACTACCATCCTAAAGCAAATTATTCTAATGAATATTTTCTGAAGCATTTTTCAAAGCAAGACGTAGATATTTCTGGGTTGTTAAATGTTACTGGAAGAGACCAGAGATATATTTCTGAAGATTTTAATGAAAATTCTTTAACTATGGCTATAGAAGCTTGCAACAAAGTAATAAAAACTGCAAATATAGATGTACAAGATATAAATTTAGTTGTATTTGTATCTTCTACACCAGAATACCTATCTCCTACAAATGCTGTTAAAATTCATGATGCTTTGGGTTTATCTAAGAATGCAAATGCATATGATATGAATGGTAATTGTTCAGGAATGATAATTGCCATGGATCAAGTCTGTAGAGTAATGAAAAGTAATAACAGAATTAAATATAGCTTACTTGTAGGTTCAGATTTATCATTTAGATATTCAAGAAAATCAGAACCTATTACTTATGCTAATTTTGGAGAATCTGCATGTGCTGTTTTACTAGAAAACACTGAAGATAAGATATCAGATTTCATAGATAGTTCATCTTACGTAGATAGTTCATTAAACTGCTATATAAAATTTCCTCCTGAAGGCTTTTCTAAGGTATTACCAATAGATGGAGATACACCAAAAGATAATAGACTAATAGAATGGCTAGATTTTAATACAGATGATGCATTCGCAAGTTCTGTTGATTCAATAAATGAAATACTAGCTCGAAATAATCTAACTAAAGATGATGTTAAATTATATTGTTTATCTCAATTTGCAAAGAAAAATATTGATATGATAAGAGAGACTTTAGAAGAACCAAAACACAAATTTCCATTCATAGGTGACAGATTTGGATATACAAGTGTTACAAGCCCATTTATGGCCTTAGCTGATTCTGTTTCAAATGATAACCTTAAGCGTGGAGATTATGTTATTTTATGGACAGTTGGAGCTGGTGTGGTTGCTTCATGTATACTACTTAGATATTAATATCAAATCAAAAAGTCAGATATGAACTTTTTGATTCAAATTGTATGCTAGCCTTCTATAGACTAAAAAGCTGTAGTTTTATCTACAGCTTTTTAACAGTTCATATTTAAATACTATTTATGTAAATCCCTATAGTATTTTGGATATTTATCACTTTTATTTTTATTACAAATGCTTATTGCCTTTTCCTTGTTAAGTGACAGCATACCTTCTGATTGCTTAAATACTTCTTTATTCACCTTCTGAGCAAAGCACCCTATTTTAGGTTTACCAATGTAATTTTTCATCTCAATCCAAAGGCTTTTTATAGATTCTTCTTTTACATTTCCAAAATTCATAGGTACAAAATCACAAGGATACAATTCTCCTGAAGCACTTATATAGGAATGTTGATTTCCTGCACCACAACCAAATTTCGCTTCACTTTCTGTATACGCAAAACTTGTTATCTTAGGTAAATCACTTCTTTTATTTGCTTTATGCTGTATTTTTATAAGCTTTTCTCTATCACTCTCATCATGAAACACATTATTTAATTGCTTTTCAGTTAAAAGATTGCCACTTAGTATAGGTTCCAGTATTTTTACTTCATGAGCACCATTATCTTTGGCAAGCTTAAATAATCTAAACAGTTTTTCTTCATCAAGATTCTCCTTTAATATAACTGTTTGTGCCATAGTATACAATCCTGCCTTATTTGCATTTCTAAGTGCCTCAAGTGCATAATCAAAAGCATTTTCATTGTTTCTATTCCTATTATGTTTCTCTTTATCATAAGAATCTAAGCTTATTCCTATACCAAATAGCCCACTATCTTTTAATTTTTTTGCTTTCTCATAGCTTAAATTAAAGCCGCTAGTAAATAGAATTGATGTGCTTCTACTATCTATAGCCCTTATAATATCAAATATATCCTCACGTATTAAGGGCTCTCCTCCTGTTATTCCAATAATAAGCACATTCATATCTTGAAGCTCCCCTATAACCTTAATCCATTCTTCCTTTGTTAATTCCTTTTCTGCTGCCCTATTTTTTGCACTGCAATAAAGACAATTATTAGGACATTTATTTGTTATACATAAGTACATAGATATAGGTGCAGTTCTTTCAGCATATATTTGCTTTGTGAATATATTTACAGGTTCATCTACTGCTAAGATGTTTTGTATAAATGATTTAGATGGGAAAGGCGGAAAAAAGGTACTCAATATGTATTTATCCTCATGCTTCACTATCTTCTCTCCCCTTAAAATACCATCCATCATCTTTATGTATTTTAATAGGGTGAATTTCTTATCTTCTTTTAAAATATTATAAATTTCTAATAAGCTCTTTAGAACATTTTTATCTATAGCCATTTTTCTCATAATCTTTAAATTATTAATACTCATTAATTTCTATTCCTTTCTAAAGATACCATATGCAAATTTGTGATTTATCTCATAAGCTCCATTTTTATATTTTCCTTTTTTTATTTTTTCAATTATTAGTGGTTTAACTTCATTGTAGTTCTTAAAAATTTTCCTAGTTCCTGCTGCTGCCCCAGTTATATTTAGCCACTGTAAAAGTTCCTCTGGTTCTTTAAAATTAAAGAAAGCCTCACCTTCTTCTACCTCCAAAGCTTTAAATCCGTATTGGCTGCACCATTTAACTAATCCACTCTTTCCTTTAGGTAAATTCAATTTTATATCCATAGGTTTAATTACTTCATCTTGCTTCTCACTCATAACCTTCAAAAAAATACTTTCTATTTTATCCAAAGTTCCTTCAATATTTGTGATTATTGCTAATATACCTTTTGGTTTTAAAACTCTATTAAAAAGTTTTAAAAGTTCATTATGATTAAAATAAGAAAGTGCCCATCCAAAAAATATAACATCATATTTTTCATTAGTAGTTTTTAAAAATTCAATACCATCACTCTGAATAGCTGTCACTCTAGAATCATTGGTATTCAAAAGCTTTTCAAGCATTTTATTTGACTGATCTACAGAAATAATTTTATATTTTATAGATTTATTTAATAAACTTTTTGTTATGTAGCCTGTCCCACAAGCAAAATCAAGTATTTTTAATTCACTATCTGTTTCTATGTATTTTGAATGGATAATATTATCTGTATATCTACTCATCTCTTTAAGCCAAAAATCATATGTATCTGAAACTTTATCATACTCTTCCTCATAGTCATTCTTGCTTACAACTTCTTTTTTTATAAGTTTATATGCAAGCTTTGAGTAGAACCATATTTTATTTATCATCTCTTCTCTCCTACAAATATAAAATAATACCCCTTATCATAAACCTTTTGTATGTAAAAACATTCTTCTAATAAACTCCTAACTTCATCTTTAGTTCTAAAGAATAATCGTCCAAATAGAGTAAATTCAAATGCCCTCAGTAACTTCGTTTTTATATGCTTTCTATGAAAGTCCATCATAACTATCTTTCCGTCATACTTTAATATTCTATTTATTTCAACTATAAGGCCTTTTTGTTCTTCAGTATGATGAAAAACATCACTTAATATTACTATATCAATTGAATTATCCTCAAATGGAGTTTTCAGAGCATTTCCCCTTATGCATATCAAATTTTCCCCTTGATTTGCCATTGAAAGCATCTTCTCACTTTCATCAAGTACATATACAATCTTACAACTATTACAAATATACTTAGCTAACTTCCCAGTTCCTCTCCCTATATCTACAACTACTTCATGTTCATCGATATTTGCAGCAGACTTTATTTCTTCATGTTTATATAAATTAAACATAGCCATAAATTTATCATAATGCTTGTAAACCTTATCAAAATCTTTTATTTCTTTCATAAGCACCATTTCCTCAGTAATTAATATTATAAGTCATTATCAGTGGTTCTTTTTAGATTTATATCTCATACCTGAATTTTAGGTAAATTATGCAAGTACTTTTCCACTTTATTATACCGCAGTTATATGTATATATAGTATATTCAAAATATTATGATTAAATTATACCTTGTTATCGTAAGTTAATATTGAATATGATAGATTTGATATTAAAGGGCTTTTCTGATCTTTATATTATTAGAATAGTTTTAAATGATGCTATTTTTTTATGTAAATTTTATATTTAGAAGCAAATATAGCACACATTTATCACTTACTTATCTTATTGTAATTTGAAATATATAATATATTTCAAATTATTGTTAATTTAATTTTATTATTGGAATTTGAATTTAATGGTAAAATTAAGTGTTGTATTCTTAACAGGCATATGGTATATTATGGTTAAAGCTTAATAGTTAATTTTAGGCGAAAGGAGTGAATTTTTTTATGCAAAAGTTATATGAGGTGATTTTAAAATAATTGCATATAGGTTCAAAAGGATTTTTTATGAGTACTTATTATACTCTTTATTTGTTATGCCTTTTGAACAACTTTGATTTAACCTTTCAGTCTTAATAGTTTGTATTAGAATTCACGGTACAGGTTAGCGTGTATTTTTTATGCCCAAATATTAGGTATACCACAGTAGGTTAATGTTGCTGTGGTATTTTTATATACTTTTTTAAATAAAACTTTAATAAATGAATTTTGGTTAATGCTAATTTACTCAGAACTTCATATAACTTTATCTTAAACTCAAATTAAGCTTTAAAATTTAAATAAGCTAAAATTTAGCTTTCTAGAGAAAAGGAGACTTTATGAGTTTAGAAAAGTTAGGATGGGACACATATTTTCAAAATAATTTTCAACCCTATTTAAATAATGGATTCTTTGCTGCAAGAATAATAACTCAGCATAAAGGCAACTATATTGTTCGTTCAGAAAAAGGTGACTTTAATAGTAGACTAAGTGGTAAGTTTATGTATAACGCAGATGTGAAAAAAGATTATCCTGCAGTTGGTGACTGGGCTGCAATTAAAACCATTAATGATACTGAAGCTATTATATATGCAATATTACCAAGAAAAAGCTACTTTGCTCGTAAACTTGCTATATCAGGCGGAAGAAAGATGAAAAATGGTATGCTGATTGGAGGAAATATAGAAGAACAAATCATAGGTTCAAATGTAGATATTGCATTTATTGTAAGTGGGCTTGATGATAATTTTAATATAGGTCGAATTGAAAGATATATTACCTTAGTTCTTAGTAGTGGTGCTACCCCTGTTATACTACTAAATAAATGTGACCTTTGTGATAACATACCTTATTATATAGAAAAAATAAATACCATTGCAAAAGGGATAGCTGTACATTCCATAAGTGTTTTAAATAATATTAATATGAATATCTTTGATAAATTTTTATGTTATGGCAAGACCGTAGTATTTCTTGGTTCTTCTGGTGTAGGCAAATCAACAATTATTAATTACCTTTTTGGTGATGAAATACAAAAAACAAATACTATAAGCAATTCTAACGGTAAAGGCAGGCACACTACCACAAGTAGCCAGCTTCTACAGCATAGTTCAGGCTGCACAGTTATAGATACCCCAGGTGTTAGGGAACTGCAGTTATGGGCTGATGAAGATATACTTTCAGAAAGTTTTCAAGATATCTACTCCTTGGTAGACCAATGTAAATATAGAGACTGTAAACATGATAAAGAAATTGGCTGTGCAGTTAAAGAAGCTATTGAAGATGGAAGATTAAGTATTGAAAGATTTAATAGCTACAAAAGCCAATTGAAAGAACTTAAAACTCTAAAGGATAACAAAAAATCCTATTACAATAATAGAAATAAGAGAAGAGGTTAAGTTGAATGTTAAAATTAAAAGAGAGCAATTATCATATCATAAAAAACTTAATTAAAAATTCATCCCAAGATTTATCTATATTTTCTGTAATTAATGGAATTATGCCAGGTGAAATTTTTGTAGATTGCGGTGATAATCCAACATCAGTATTAATACAAACTTCAGAATGTAATCTTCTTGCAGGAATCTCTAATAATGAAAAGTTTAATTCTGAGGTAAAAGAAGAATTAGATTTTTGGGATGACTTAATTTTAGATACTGATGAATGGGAAACTAAACTTTCTGAAGTTCACCAAAACAAGTTTATTAGAAAGTATAAAAGACGTCATTATATTTTAAATAATCTAAAATATTGTGATTATAAGCAGAATGTAAAAGAAGGATTTTCCTTAGAAAGAGTGAATCCAAGCTATATAAGCAAGTATAATCTCAAGAACTCAGAAAAAGTAATGGATTGGGTTAATAATTGGGGAAGTATTGACAATTTCAGCAAATACGGTGTAGGTTTTATGATAAGAAACGAGGATACTATCGTTAGCTGGTCATTAACTGACTGTGCATATGGCAAAAGAGCAGCAATAGGGATTCATTGTGATTCTAATTATCGTAAGAATGGCTTTGGAGCAATTGCTGCAGCTGCAACTGCAGATTATTGTCTTTGTAATGGGATAACAGAAATAGATTGGTTATGTGTTGATACTAATGCTGGATCAATTGCAATAGCTGAAAAACTTGGATTTGTAAGAAAAAATGATTATTATGCTTTTACCTCATATCCACCAATAGAAAATGAAAGTGATTTAACTTTAGATCAGTGGGAAGAATGGGCTCTATTCTATGAAAAAGCACTAGAAGAAGAACCACGTTTATTTTGGGATTGTGCTGTATGCTGGATGAAAGCAAATAATGTTGATTCAGTAATCAAACTACTAAACAAAGAAGTTGAAAAAGGATGGAAGTGGACAGTTGATGAATTATCAAAATTTTTCCCACACTTTCGAAACAATCCTAAATGGATAAAATATCTAAACTATTTGAAAACTATATGGGAATAACTAAAACTATTGAATTTAAGAAATAGTATATAGACGGACATTTAAAAAGGAGTGAATATGCTTTTTATAGCCTATTACACTCCTATTTTTTTATAAATTTCAAGTTAAAAAGTCTACATACTTTGAACATATTATATTCTAAAAGTATGCCGTTACTTATGGTACGGTTCTCCCTTCATTATCCTAAATCCTCTATAAACTTGTTCTAGTAACATCATTCTAAATAATTGGTGGGGGAAGGTCATTTTTGAAAAGCATAGTTTGTAGTTGGCTCTGTTTAGAACTTCTTGTGATAGGCCTAGGGATCCTCCAATTATAAAAGCTATGTCGCTTTTTCCCATGGTTCCTAACTCTTGTATGTAGTTTGAGAATTCTTCTGAGGTTAGGTTTTTGCCTTTTAAGTCTAGAGCTATTACATACATATTATCTTTTATTGATTTTAGGATAGCTTCTCCTTCTTTGTTTTTTATTTGTAGTTCTTCTTTTTCTGAAGCATTGTCTGGTGTTTTTTCATCTGGCAGTTCTATTATTGAAAGCTTGCAGTATCTTTGAAGTCTTTTTGAGTATTCATCTATTCCATCTTTTAAATATTTTTCTTTTACTTTTCCTACGGTTATCAGTGTTATGTTCATATGTTTTCTCCTTATAGTAAAAATAATTCACACAATATTATAGCATAACTTATTTTGTGTTTATTGCCTGCTAATATTAATCTTAAGTGTTGACTATCCTTTTAAAATAATTTTATAATCAAAATTAATCCCTAGGTTTTTGGTAAAACGCTAGGGACTAATTTTGATTTTTTATTTTTATTATATATTAATAGCTTAATTAATTTCTACTATTTCTTTCACAACTATATTGAAATTGTGGCTGTGTTTGAATATAAAATCCACTTCTCACATGACCTATCCAATTCTGAAAAATTTCTCTCCAATCATTTCTTCTAAAGAAATCTCCAACTGGCTGAGTAGAATCCCATTCCAAAAGTAGGAATGGCCCTATTCCGAAAGCCCAAATACCATTTTGCTCTACATCTACTTCCCTAATGAGAAGAAGTGGAAGTCCAAATTGATAAGCCATAGCTGGTTCAATCTGAGCAAATGGACTACCTTCCCATATAGTCTGGTCTTGAGGCTGACCAAGATTATTTTCTATAACATTAACTTTTCTTTGCTTTAAATTAAGTGCCACCAATCCATAACTAGATGAAATCATTCGACGTATATTAGTTAACGGTGTTTCAGTATATTGTTCGCTAATTGGTAATGTCCTTGGAAATAATAAAGCCGTTCTAATTTCTCTAATTAAAATATTTACAAATTGTTGTTGAGCACTATTAAGTCGACTCGGATGACTTAGAAATACTGGAATTTTATATAAAAGACTTGCTGATTCTCTCATCAATTCACTTGGTTGTTGATATTCAATTTTATTTTTGCTTTCAATTTTATTATCTTGTGCCATTTATTAATCTCCCCCCTTATTAACCTATGAAAAGGAGATAAAAATGTCTACTTCGTTTTAATTTTAAAATGTATTAGTCATTTAATGCAGATGCTCTCTGATTATAGTTCCTCATTAAAATTTTTAAGATTTTCTAAATAACATAATTTATCTAGTTTTTGTAGGATGTCTTTATATTTTTTATTTATTAAATCATTATCATATAAATCTCTATACTGAACATTTTCTATATCAACTTCTATAATTTTATCTACATTTTCACCATATAGTTTTATAAGTATATTATAATAATCTTTTTCTATTTGTTTTAGTATATTTTTGTCATAAAAGTTGCTTCTAAGCACATCATGATTTACCTTTTCTATTATTCCATACAGCTGATATATATAACTTATATCATTTAAATTATATTTTTCTATCAGGCAAGAGATAATATTAGGATAATTTTTGTTTATAGGTATTATATGATTATAAGCATCCTTTCCACTTTTTATATCTTTAATGGTTCTAATGCTTTGAAATATTGCAGTAGCTATGTCTAATCTTATATTATTTACATATTTGCAAATTTCTTGAGTGTTAATTTCTTCTTGATATTTTCTACTTTGTTCTCTAAGTTTATACTGCTCCTCAATAGTTCTTTCTGTAATCTTCTTATTTATAATCCAATTTAATAAAGCTCCCATCAATGTTCCTGTAAGTACAGATGCTGATGATATTAATGGGATTATTAAATTATCCTGTATAACAAATAAATATTCCACTTTCTCCACTCCTATCATTTAACACCTATAGTTTTTATGAATTTTACATTATTTATTCAAATACTAGTAATAAAATTACTAAAAAATAAAAAGCTGTGATACAGTCACAGCCATTAGAATTAAAGATAAAATTATGATTATTCACTTCTTAAAAATTTCTTAATTGCTTTAAATATATCTTAATTAATTTTCTACAAAACAAATAATCCCTATAAAAACTCTTTTTATTTACAGGGATTATTATCTTTTACGAAATTTTATAATTTAAATATCATATAAAAATGTTTATAATGAAATTAGAGCTAAATTATTTACCACAACATTTTTTGTACTTTTTACCACTTCCACAAGTACATGGATCATTTCTACCAATCTTTTCTTCTTTAACTATTATTTTAGAGCTTCTCCACTCTTTAGTTATTTCTTTTCTCTTTTCTTCTGAGAATATTCTATCCCATTGTGGTAAGCTATATAAGTAGTCAGCTTTTGATTCTAGCATGTTGAAATATAACTTCTCAAAGTTAATTTGAATTTCAATTTGTGAATCCGCTTCTATGCTTTCTAAATCTAATTCTTTTTCTAAGCTCTCATTTATTCCATCTAAAAATCCCATGAAATGAACATCTGTTACTTCATGTTCTTTTGCTAAATCACTAACCTTTCCACTTACTTTTCCCTCAAGATTAGTTAGAACCTTACTATATATAAGAGTTTCTATTTTAGCATATTCTTTCCAGAATGCTGGTTCACCATTATTTCTTACGAACTCTACCACGTAATTAGTCCAAGCATTATATAAACTCATGTTTTTATCTCCTTTATGCATAAAAATATTATACCTTTGTTGATTATACTTAATTATAATAAATATTTAAATTTCTTTCAATATTTATTATAATTTTATCGCTTACGCATTCCATCTATTTCTTGTTTCGAAAATGGCTTAGATATATTATAATTTCCGCCTAAACTTTCTATATTCTTATTTTCAACAGTAATCATTATTTGTTGTATAGAAGGTAGTTGAGTTAATGATGTAGCTATACAAGTTAAGGTTGTCTTCTCTTGCTCCGGAGACATTGCAACTTCTGCTACACTGCTTAAATTAACATAAGCTATTCCTTCCTTTATTGAAAAACTAAGTAGTCTTGTTTCCTTAGGAAGAATAGATTTAGATTCACTAACAACAGCTGGTCCTTTTATAAGCTCCTGCATTATTATTTCTCCTACTAGCTCTTCCTTATTAACAAGTCTTTCTTCTTTAGCTATCTTTACATCTTTATTATCTTTAGATCCATCAAAATAAAGTTTTATATCAATATAGTCACCTTTTTCTGATGGTAGTTTTAAATTTTGAAGTTTTTCTTTACTTAAAATACTATTTCTATCCTTGTTTTCAAAACTACGAAAAGCTAATGCTGTCAATGCTAAAATTAAACATAATGCTACTATTAATACTTTTTTATTCATAACTTCCCCCTTATTGCTCAATAACATTAGCATTTATTAAGCCTCTTGCTCTCAAAAATATTATAATGACACAACTTCACTATGTCTATCTCTATGTGCCATAGTAATAGTTATATCTCTTCCTACCTCTATTGAATTTTCCCTTAAAAGGCTTAAAACCGTTTCATATGCTAATTGTGGATAGTTATTCGTATTACTTAAATGTCCTAAATAAATAGTTCTATGCTTTTCATTCATTATTTCCAATATAGCCTTACCACAGGCTTCATTTGAAAGATGACCAATATCACTTAATATTCTTCTCTTTAGTACATAAGGATATGGACCAAACTTTAGCATCTCAACATCATGATTGCTTTCCAATAATAATATATCAGCCTCTTTTATAACAGATTTTACGCCTTCAGAAAAATGACCTAAATCTGTAGCAATACATGCTATACCTTCTTTAGTATGAAATGCATACCCTGAAGGATCTACAGCATCATGTGATATACTAAAAGTTTGTACTGTCATATCTTTAATTTCTATGTATTGTTTATCTATTATTTTAATATTCTCTTCTTTTACTTTACCTATTTTATCTTTCATGGCTTCCCATGTTAATTCATTAGCATATACAGGTATATTATATCTCCTAGACATAACCCCTACGCCTTTTATGTGGTCTGAATGCTCATGAGTAACAAATATTCCATCTATATCCTTAGGACTTTGATCTATTTCCTTTAATTGTGTCTCTATATTTTTTCCTGGTACTCCTGCATCCACTAGTATTCTGGCATTATTACTTGAAACAAAAATACTATTCCCACTACTTCCGCTAAACAATGGACAAAATATCATATAATTCTCCTTTGCCTAGTGTCAAAACACTAAAGTACTGAAAGTTAGTAATTTGCTTATATTACTACTCAAATATTTCTCTAGTTATATCTGCACCAAGCATTTTAAATTTTTTCTCTATATTAGGATATCCTCTATCTATATGGTGTATTCCTTCTACTGTAGTCACACCTTCTGCTACAAGTCCTGCAATAACCAATGCTGCTCCGGCTCTTAAATCAGTAGCTTTCACGTGAGATCCTGTAAGCTTCTCAACTCCATCAATTATAGCAATTCTTCCTTCAACATTTATATTAGCACCCATTTTTTTTAGTTCATCAACGTGCTTTAATCTACTTTCATATATACTTTCATTTATAATGCTTCTTCCGCTTGATATAGCCAATAAAGTGCTCATAGGTTGCTGAACATCTGTTGGAAATCCTGGGTAAGGTAATGTTTTTATATTAACCCCTTTAAGTCTTCCATTAGATTTAACAGTGACCATGTCATCACATTCAATAACTTCTGCACCCATTTCTATAAGCTTTGCTGATATGGATTCTAAATGCTTTGGAATTACATTTTTAAGTGTTACTTCCCCTCCACATGCAGCTGTTGCAATCATAAATGTTCCTGCCTCTATTTGATCCGGAATTACGGAATAATTGCATCCTGTAAGCTCATCAACGCCTGTAATTTTTATTAAATCTGTACCAGCACCTTTTATATTGGCACCCATACTATTTAAAAAGTTTGCAACGTCAACAACGTGCGGTTCTTTAGCTGCATTTTCTAATATAGTTGTTCCCTCAGCAAACGTAGCCGCTAGCATGACATTTATAGTTGCACCTACACTTACAACGTCAAAATAAATACTAGTTCCAATTAACTTGTCAGCTTTTACACTAACAGCACCATGTTCAATTGTAACTTTAGCGCCTAATGCTTCAAAGCCTTTTATATGCTGATCAATAGGCCTAACCCCTATTGGACATCCACCTGGAAGCTCAACTCTCGCTTCTTTAAATCTACCCAGTAAAGCTCCTAAAAAATAATATGACGCTCTCATTTTTCTTACATCTTCTGTGTTAGCATTTAAGCTAGCTACATTTCTACTATCTATAGTTATTGAGTTTTTCTCTCTCTTAACATTACATCCTAATGATTTAAATATTCTCTCTATACAATTAACATCTTCTATATCAGGTATATTTTCAATACAACAAACTTCTTTACTTGCCGTAATAGCCGCTGGTAAAATAGCCACTACTGCATTTTTTGCTCCGTTTATTTCTATTTCTCCATACATGGATTTACCACCATTAATCACTAATTTTTCCATTACGGTATCATCCTCACTATTTAATATATATTAAAGTTTCTAATCAAATTCTAATTTAAAAATTTACATTACAATATATTATATCATATACATATTACATTTTAACATTAAATTTTAAAATGGATAGCTTTTAATTTCCCATTATAATATAAAGCCTATAGCCTATATATGCAAGAGTTATTATGTATATATATATTCGTAACTTTTACTTTATTTAAGGCATCTTTAAAAAAATAGGTTAATTATACTGCCTTGTTATTTTTTTGAAGATGACTAAATACAATTTATCTTAAATATGGTATAATGTTTTATTATTATAATTAAAATAGTTTTTGTGTAATATATTATTAAGATGCCTTTAAAAAATAATTAATTATTCTTTAAAGTTGCATACTATACATAAAAACCTTTGGGTTATGGAGGATAACTTATGAAATATTATTTAGTTGCACTATTTGATGAATCATCTTCTTCTGGAATTACGGAGCTTCAAAGAAGTATAAGCAAAAGATATAGACTTTACAAAAATACTCCTGTACTTCATATACCTTTAGGAGTTGTAAATAATAATGATATTGATAAGCTAGATGGTGTTCTTACTAAAATGTTAAGTCCATATAAAAAATTTAAAATAGGTATAAATAATAATATCATATTTAATGAAGACTCTAACATGGTAGGGTTAAAGGTTGAAGATAAAGGATATATAAATCGTATTTCTAGAAAATTGTTTGATACTTTATCATTATATGGAATTAATATTAAAGAGTACAATGGTTCCACTTTTAATATACCTATTTCTAATGCTAATCACTCTATTAGGAAAGCATCAATGAATGGAAATCTTTGTATAGATAATAAAAAAAGTAAGGAAGATTTCTATAAGTTTATAAAAATAAATAGATTTGAGATTTGGAAACAAATGAATAATAATAAAGATATAGTTAAATCCTATCCTTTAAAAGATTTTTAGTTGGCAATTTGAAATAAAATAACTAGTCAAAGATATGACACAAAGTACTTTATCATATTGACTAGTTATTTTTTGAATATGCTTTATCTTAGAAAGGAGTATTTCTTATGATTTATTATTTAGTAGCATTACTAGATGATTCTTCTTATAAGTATATTGAGGAAATACAAAAAGAAATTTGTTATGATTATAGACTTTTTGATAAAAATGATAAGTTACCTAAGCTTCACATTACTATAGAAGTTATACATGACCCTGATGTGGACATGCTCATAAAATCATTAAAGAACATACTAAGAAAATACTCTTCCTTTGAAGCTAAGTCAGACGGTGTGATTTGTTTTGATCCACCCTATAAATCTGTAAATTTAAAGATACGAGATTATGGTAGAATATTAAAGTTATCAAAGGATATTAATCATATATTAAAAAAGGAAAAATTTAAGGTAAGAGAAAATATTGAAAATTATGATCTTCATATTTCCCTGGCAAACAGTTATTTTTCTAATAAGCAATGGAGTGATTTTGAATATGCTTCTGCTTGTAGTTTTGCTAAAAATAATGATAAAGATTTTATAATTAAAATTAATGAATTACAGCTTTGGAAACCTGTAAATGATGAAAATGAAATGATAATCTTTAAATTTCCTCTTACTTAACCTTTTATGAAAGGTGGTAAACACAAATGAATTTTAAAAAACTATTTGAAATGCAAGAAAAACTAGATAATAGAATTGAAAGTGAGCATAATTTACAAAATCAAGAGCTATTCTATAAAAAGATATTGGCTCTTCAAGTTGAAGTAGGAGAACTAGCTAATGAAACTAGATGCTTTAAATTTTGGAGCTTAAAAAAGCCTTCTGAGACTTCAGTAATTCTTGAAGAATATGTAGATTGTCTCCATTTTATTTTAAGTATAGGAATTGAGACTAATCTTCAAAACGTTAATTTTAATGAAAACTTAAATTTTAAAGATAATGCTGATGTTACTAGTATGTTCTTAAATCTTAATGAAAAAATAAATACTTTTGCTAAGAATAAATCAGAAAAAAACTATATAGATTTATTTGAATACTTTATTCTTTTAGGAAATGCACTAGGATTCACCAATAATGATGTTGAAAAAGCTTATCTAAGTAAAAATGAAATAAATCATAAAAGACAAGATGAAGGTTACTAAACCATATTGAGAAATAACTAGTGGAAAATGTATCGTATATTTTATATCATGAAGCTCTGACGATGCTTTATGATGCAAGGTATATGAGCGTACTTACTAGTTATTTTTTGAATATATTTAAATATTAATCCTAATATTGGGAAACACTATCTTTAAGGATGGTGATTTAAATATGTTAGGTATAATAATAGCTATAATTTCAGGTGTAAGTATGAGTCTTCAAGGAGTTTTTAATACAAGACTTTCAGACACTGTTGGACTTTGGGAAACAAATGTTATAGTTCAAGGAATTGGTCTAATAGTTACATTTATAGTAATGCTTTTAGCTGGTGATGGTAACATAAAAGCTGTAAAAGATGCCAATAAAATTTATTTATTAGGAGGAGTTTTAGGCGCTGTTATTATATATACAGTAATGAAAAGCATATCAACCTTAGGAACTACTTACGCTATAGGAATTATTTTAATTGCTCAATTAACTGCAGCAGCATTTATAGATCATTTTGGCTGGTTTAGTCCAGATGGATGTAATGCAGTATGTGGAATCAAAGAGATTATAGGAATTGCTATTATGATAGTAGGTATTGTAGTATTTAAATGGAAAAGTTAACAAAAGGTGTGATGATGTCACATCTTTTTTATTTTTAACCTTTATTTTATAATAAAATTAATAATCATATATATTATACTTAATTCTTCTAAAATTTAGTTTATAATTTGTTGTTAATTTTTAAACTAATATGTTATATAACTGATTATAGAACTTCAAAAATATGACTTAATTATAAATGTTAGTAAGAGTATCTTTAAATTAGTTACATTTAATGTAAAAATATTCGTGTTTTTGTATAATTAAGTAATTAATAACTATAATTTTCAATATTGTTAAACTTTTTACTAAATTGTATTGAAATATTAAATAGTTAAATAGATAATATATATGAATGGAATAAAATATTAGGGGGAGAATTATGGATTTTAAACAATTAGAAGCCTTTATAACTGTGGCAAAATTAAGAAGTTTCTCTAAGGCTGCAAACGCTATCTATCTTTCACAACCGACGATAAGCTCTAATATATCTAGTCTTGAAAAGGAATTAAAAATTCAACTTTTTGATAGAACCTCTAAAGAAGTTAATTTAACTCCTGCTGGGGAGTCTTTTCTAGAATATGCAACAGATATAATTAATACTAGAAATAATGCCATTGCAGACATGTCAAATTTCAACAACAACATTTCTGGCAGATTGCATATTTCTGCAAGTACCACACCTTGCAATTCTATATTACCTGAACTAATTAGTAATTTTAATGATACTTATTCAAATGTTAAATTTAATATAAAAGAACAAGGTTCTGTTGGAATTATAAAAGACATTTTAGATTTAAATTGCGAAATTGGATTAGTTGGTACTATGATACATAATAGCAAAATAAAAAGCTATAAAATTATGGATGATGAATTAGTTATAGTCTCTCATCCAAGTCTAAACTTACCAGAAGTAGTTAAGCCTTCCGATTTATTAAATTATAAATTTATAATAAGAGAAAGGGAATCTGCAACTAGAAAAACATTTGAATCAGCTCTTATGGATGGAGATATAGATATCAATAAATTAAAAGTTTTATGTGAAGTTGATAATTTAGATGCACAAATTAAATTATTAAAATTAGGTATGGGAGTTTCCATATTATCAAAATGTCTATGTGATGATTTAGTTAATTGTAATAAAATGAGAATAAGTACTATAAAAGGCCTTTCATTAAAAAGAAGTATATATCTTATAGTAAGTTCTAGAAGAACTCTTACACCTATTGCTACAGCTTTCTTTAATATGTGTAAAGATATATATGGTTTTAAGCATATTGAAAAATAATTAATAGTATTATAATAAATTTTATTTTAAACGATTGTAAATAAAATATTTATAGCAGTAAATTTAAATAATTTACTGCTTTTTTATATATAATTAATTTTTCATATAATAAATTCCCAGAGCATGATTAAATCTTTCAAAATTTATAGCTAGTATTCTAATTTATTTTTTGAAAATGATTAATATAAAATTTTAACATTTATTTACTATATTCATATAATATTATTAGCGTAACAATCGATAGGAGGCCTTTTTATGTTCTCTTTTAAAAGAAAGTTATCACCAGTGTTAAAAGATGCTTTATCTAGCAATCTATATAATAGTTATAGGGTGATAATTCAATATAGAAGTCTAAAAGATGGACTAGAGAAAAAAATAAAATCTTTTAGAGGCGAATATCTATTTTCAATAGTAAGTATAAATTGTATGGTTGCTATTTTAAACTCTTCCGCTATAAATAGACTTTTAGAATTTCCAGAAGTTAAGTATATGATGTTAGATGATTATGCATTTTTATGCGGTAGAAGTGTGTTATATTCTAATGGCATATCTCTTCAAAGTAATAATAGCATACTAAAAGGAAATTATAATTTAAGTGGTAGAGGGGTAGGAATTGGTATTGTAGATAGTGGTACTTATCCTCATAGTGATCTTACTCATTCAAATAATAAAATAAAAAAATTTGTAGATCTCCTAAAAGGACATACTTATCCTTATGATGATAACGGGCATGGTACTTTTATAACAGGATTAATTTGCGGAAGTGGATATGAATCTAAAGGTAAAAATAAAGGTATTGCAGAAAATAGTCATGTTGTCATGGTAAAAGCCTTTGATAATATAGGTAAATCTTATATTTCTACCACACTATTAGCTATAGAAAATTTAATTGATCTTAGTGAGGAGTTTAACATAAAAATAATTTGTTTGCCTTTTGAAACCTACGATATATCTAAAAGAGTATTAGCTTTATATTCAAAGCTATTCAAAAAAGCCATTAACAATGGAATGATTGTAGTAGTACCTTCTGGTCACAATGGAACTAGAGAAGATAGCATAAGAGGAATAGCAACTTTAAAAGAGGTAATAACTATAGGTGGAATGGATACAACTATAGGAAATAAAATTTATAATTTTTCCTCCTGTGGATCCTCAAGAACTTTATCTAAGCCTGATTTTGTAGCTGCTTGTGTAAATGTAACCTCTTTAAATACTGATATAAATTATGTTTCTGAAAGAGATGGTATGAAATTATATCCTCCTAAGCTTAAACACTCCTATGTAGATTATACTGGCACTTCTATCGGTTGTGGATTTATTGCTGGAGTATGTGCATTATTATATGAATATAATAATGATTTAAAGTTTGAAGATGTTTATGGATTATTAAAGATATCTTCAAAGTTTTTGAAAGAAAAAAAATATATGCAAGGTAATGGTTATATAAACTTAGATAATATCCTCCCTCAAAAAAATTAAATATATAACTTGAACTGTAGATAGGTATATATAAATTAATAACCTATCTACAGTTCTTTTTTAGGTTTTTTAACAATAAATAGTCTTTTCAAAGAGGATATTTATGATAATAAACAAACCTTGATATTTAGATAATATCAAGGTTATTTTTATATAAATATATTATTTTATTAAAAAATAGGTAATGAAGAGGATTTATTCTTATCTTATTCCTCTTTTTAAAAGCTCTCTACGTAATAAATCTAAAGCTATATTTGTAGCTCTTTCCCTTATTTTTTGACGATTTCCTGCAAGATTTAATTTTTTAACTATTATTTCACCTTTAATAGATAACCCTATATATACAAGTCCTACAGGTTTTTCTTCTGTTCCACCACTTGGTCCTGCTATTCCTGTAATAGATATACCTATATCTGCTCCTGAAGTTTTTGTTATTCCACTTACCATTTCTTCAGCAGTTTCGCTACTTACTGCACCATAATTTTCTAAGATATTTTTGTTAACACCTAGTCTTCTTATCTTTGATTCATTACTGTAAGTTACTGCACCTTCTAAAAATGAAGAGGATATACCAGAATAATTTATAAGTTTTGCAGCAATCATTCCTCCTGTACAGGATTCAGCAGTAGCAATAGTTAAATTATTTTTTACTAACATTTCTGCTAATACTTCTTCTAAGGAAGTTTCTCCTTCTCCATATACCCTATCACCTAATATCTTTCTTACTTTTTCTTCTATAGGTTTTATTAATTCATACCCTTCTTCTTCACTATGGGATTTAGCAGTTATTCTAAAGGTTACTTCTCCATCTTTTGCGTAAGGAGCTACAGTAGGATTTGTTTGGTTGTCTATAATATCACTTAACATATCTGCTGCTTCACTTTCACCTACTCCTATGACTCTTAAAACCTTAGAAACTAGTATACCATCCTGATACTTTAAAAGATATGGTACTGCTGCTGCTTCAAACATAGGTTTCATCTCTTTTGGTGGCCCTGGAAGAGTTATAAGTATTTTCCCTTCCTCATCAATAATGCATCCTGGTGCTGTACCATTATTATTTGGAAGTATTATAGCATCCTTAGGAAAATATGCTTGCTTTTTATTACTCTCTGACATAGTTTTGCCTAATTTGTTGAAATATCCTTCTATTATTTTTAAAGATTCTTTATGTAATACACTTTCTTTCCCAAAATATTCAAAAGCTACTTCTTTAGTTAGATCATCCTTTGTAGGACCTAGTCCTCCAGTGGTAATAACTAAATCTGACCTACTAAATGCTAATTTATAAGCCTCCTTTAACCTTTCAGGGTTATCTCCTATAACACTTTGATGATAAACAAATATTCCAAGTTCACTAAGTCTTCTTGCTAAATATTGAGCATTAGTATTCACAATATCTCCAAGTAATAGTTCTGTTCCAACACATAGTATCTCTGCTATCATTTTAAATCCCTCTTTTTACTTTTTAAATTTTAAAAATAATTATACTTTATATTATATCACACCTATTTTTAATGTTTTCATATCTATAAATATATTATCCTATTGATGTAAAACTATAAGTAAATTATTTACTCTAGCTATTTTTATTATTAAATAATAAAATTAAATTTATAAACAAATAATATTTAATACACTTTCTATGTTTTAGCTTTAGATGCCTTAGCTTAATAATCACTTTTTTAGTTAAAGATACTATTATGAAATTAAATCTGAAAGGATTGATATTATGCCTAGAAAAACTAAAAATAATCGTAATAAATATAAAAATAATCGATGTAGATCTCTAGGTTTGGATAGCTATGGAATGCTTAAGTGCAAAATTATAGATTATAAGGAAGAACGAGAGAATGACAGAACTCCTCATTTTCAAATTCACGTTCACGCAAATAATGATCATTATAAATTAGCTATAAATGTTAAATCTGCTGAGAAACCTAGTGAATTAAGATTTTATTTAAATAAAAATTTTATTCATCCTATTATCTCAAAGATAATTGATGTACCATATGGATTTTCTTATAGTTTTGAATACACTTTAGATTATGTCCGGGGAAATCTTGGCTTTGCTAAAAAAGATATGATTACTTTACCTTATGATGCAAAAGGTACTGATAATGATATTACAGATAAATTTGTTCAGATAATAAGTGAAGCAAAGAATAAAAATGCTGACCTGTATGCTTTTGGAGCAAAATGGTCACCTGGAATATATAAATCAAACAGAGATAACGACTCATTTAAACTAGTACCTAATTGCGGTATGCATAATATACATATGAATCAAGGAAATAAAGGGAATCATCAATATGAAAATGGTGTTTATCAAGACGGTGGTCTTTTAATACATTACCCATCTCAAAATACATGGACAGCAATATTTCTTGCTTTTCAATCTCAATCATGGGATACAGATAATAATACTGGAATGGCTAAAGATTAAAGAAGTTATAGCTTTAAATATTTAAGATGTTATAAAAGAAGAGAATATTACCTTTTATAAGTAATATTCTCTCAAATCAAATTATTTTTCTATATCATATGTCCACTTAGATATACCTTCATTCATATGATATAACTTGATGAATCCTTTATCTTTCCTGAATACCCTTTAATAAATAAAAAGCTTTTATGATTAAATACATAAAAGCTCTTTTAATAATTCATACTATATAAATTAATATCCTTTATTTAAATCTACAACATTAAATAAATTTTCATTATTTTTATAATGACTTAAATTTTTATATACAGTAGTAAATCTTCGTTCATTTCTCATTTCTGAAATCCATGAATTATGGGAATTTATTATTACATTTTCTAATTCCCAAAGGATACTATTTTCATTTAATGGTTCTTCCTCAAAAACATCTAGTGCTGCAAAGGAAATTTTATCTGTTTTTAAAGCTTCAATAAGTGAACTTTCATCTATTATACTTCCCCTTGCTACATTCACTAAAAATACACCATCTTTCATTTTATTTATAGTATCTTTATTTATTAAATGATGTGTTTTTTCTGTATAAGGTATAGTTATAACTACAACATCACTAATATGAAGTACTTTATCTAATTCATCTATAGAATAGCATTTATGAAAGTACTCTTCTTCATGACCTGAGGTATTAATGCCTAATATATTAGCTTCAAAACCTTGAAGTCTTTTAGCGCCTTCCTTTGCAAGACTTCCTGTGCCTATAAAGGTAACTGTTTTTCCATAAAGCTCTAGTAGGGAAGTGTCCATCTTCCATTTGTGAAGTCTTTGGTTTTCATAAGAGACTTTACTTTTTTTAAGCATTTCTAATATTTTTAGTACAATCCATTCTCCTATAGGAATGCTATATCCACCTTTATTATTACAAAGTATTATATTTTTCTCTTTTATGATATCTTTAGGCACTTGATCTATACCTATACTAGATAATAATATTAATTTTAATCCTTTCATTTTCATTATATCTAAAGTTTCAAAGGGATTATAGCAAACTAATATTTCTACATCATCTAATTCTTCACTATAAGTTATAGTTTTTTCATCTTTAATTATAATTTCATAACCTAAGTCTTCTATTGCCTTAATCTTTTCTTTACCATAATTATAAGTAAATAATACTTTCATAAATATACCTCCATACTCTTAGATTAATTATAACTTTTTACTTGATAAGAAAGCTTATTAAAGCATTTTTATTAATTAAAATTTAAAATAAAATGCCTTATAAAAATTCATAAGGCATTTTATTCTAGCATATAGAAGAAAATAGCTAGACAAAAATAGGCGTATATTTTATCTTAGACAAGGAAACAGGTTCCCATAATATCAGATAATGGAACTCTGATAACGCAATATGATGAAAAATAGACCATCATACTGACTAGTTATTTTTTTGAATATACCTTATTTAAATACATTTTCTAAGTTATTAAATAAGCTACTGTTCGCCTTAATTTTATTGTCATTTCCTAATACAGTGTAGAAATTCTTATTCATTATATCTTCTATCATTTTTGCATAATCTCTTATATCTTTTTCTGTTATGCTTAAAACTTCTTCTCTTTCTTTTATCCTATCTTCTTTAGTAATATGTCTTAAGTAAAAGGCTACAGCTCTCTCCCCTTTCATTGAAGGTGTTAGAGGTGCATCTAATTCACTTATTGTACCTATAATATATTTAGTCATTTCTCTTTCAGAGGTAGAAAAGTTTTTAATATAATTTACAACATTATCATAAGCTTTTAAAGTTTCAGCTAAATTAGGATCTCTATAGGATACAAATACTAAGTTTCCGCTTCTAACTAAATTTGCAAAACCACCATAAGCTCCGCCTTGAACTCTTATTTTATTCCATAAGTAATCAAGACTCATTATTGTCTTTAACACTAATAATTTTCCACTATATTCATAACCTAATTTCTTCAAGTTATATCCTTTAGCTACATATTGAACATTTGAAGAAGTTAACAATCCTTCGTTTTTCTGTTCTTCTTCAAACTTATAATGCTGCTTTTCATATTTTTCATCTTTTAAATCTTTAACTAATATACCTATATTTTCTTCTAGGATATTAAATTCTTCTTTCTCACCTGTAATAGCCACCATTAAATTATTTTTATTAAATATAACTTTTTTAACATGCTCTAACTTTTCTATAACTTCATCTATTTTACTATCAAAGTTCTCTTCTATATCCTTTATGAACTTGTAATATTCATAACCAGAAATATATTCCATATATTTAGCAGCTGGTGTATAATACGAGTTTAGTCTTGAAGCAGCTACTTGGTGTCCTCTATCAATCATTCTCATTTCTATTCTAGATTTTAATTGCTGAACAATTTCCCTTATACGTCTTTTATTTTTAAAGTTAGTATAGTTAAATATCTCTGATAATAACTCTAATTGATGAGGAATTTTATCCACAATCCCTTTAGAATAACCCACAACATATGGATAATACTTGCTGCTATCTAAATCATCTGCAAATATTTCACTTTTGAAATAAATTCCACCTGTATTAATTAACATTTCATTAGATAAATCAACATAGGACTTTTTATCTGTATCAAGTTTTCCTAATAACGAAGAAAGTAAACTTGCATAAGGTATATACTGCTCTTCTAGGGACATAGCATCAAAATGAACGTTTATATATGCTATTTTACTACTAAAAGTGTCATGCCATAAAACTCTAACTCCATTGACTTCTTTATCTACTATTGCTAAATCATCAACGGTTCTTTCTATGTCCGTTAATGAGAGCATAGGAATTGTTTCTAATACTTCTGGTGAATCAGGTGTATTTTGACGCTCTATTAAAGAATTAGTTTGTTTTATTATATTTTCAATTTCCTCATCACTTAGAGTTTCTTTATAAGCTTTTAGCTTTTCAGAAGTCTTCTTATCTATTTCTTCTGATAATCCTTTTTTAGGTTTTAATATTAATAATGATGAGTGATTATTATTTAATAAATACTTGCTAATAAGCTCCTCAAAATAATTTGTAGTTAATGCAGTTTTCATTTTATTAATCATATCATCATATTCTAAATGGATTGTAGGACTCTTTCCATATAGCCAACTATCCATAAGAGATATATAATAAAATAATCCTTTAGGGAATCCTTGAAGGTCTGCTTCTCTTAATCTAAACTCTGTTATGTTAATACAAGCCTCTATAAGCTTTTTATCTATTCCGTTATCTACAAGTTCCTTTAAAGTATTATAAACAATTCTTTCAAATTCTTCTTTTTTACTTTCATCAGAATTTTTAACTACTATACTAAATATAGGTTGCAATATACTTGCATCTAAACTTCCATATACATCTTTACCTATATTAGCATCTAATAATGCTTTTTTAAGTGGTGCACCTTGAGTTTCTAATAATAAGTATTCTAGAGTGTCTAGGGCTAAATGCACTTCAGGTTCATAGGCTCTTCCTGTTACAAAATTTAAAGCCATAAAAGTTTTATCTTTCTCATTATCATCTATAGCTATAGGATATTCTTCCACAATTTCAATTTTCTCTTTAGGTGATGATTGAAGTTCTATTTTAGAATCTATATCTTTATAATCAAAATTACTTAGATATTCTTCATTTATGAACTTTAAGCAATTATCTAAATGCATATCTCCATACAAGAAAATATAGCTATTAGATGGATGATAATATTTAGTATGGAAGGCTAAAAACTCTTCATAAGTTAAATCTGGAATATGTTCAGGATCTCCACCTGATTCTACTCCGTAGGTTGTATCAGGAAATAGATCTTCCTGAATTTTTCTCATTAACACTCCTTCTGGTGAAGAAAATGCACCTTTCATTTCATTGTATACAACGCCTTTATAGGTTAAATCATCTTCTTTATTTTCAAGCTCATAATGCCAACCTTCTTGCATTAATATTTCTGGCTCATTATATATGTTAGGGTAAAATACTGCATCTAGATATACATCCATTAAATTTAAGAAGTCTTTTTCGTTCTTACTAGCAAGAGGATATATAGTCTTATCTGAAAAAGTCATAGCATTTAAAAATGTATTTAAGGATCCTTTTATAAGTTCAACAAAAGGTTCTTTTGTTGGAAATTTTCTTGAACCACAAAGTACACTATGCTCTAATATATGTGCTATCCCTGTACTGTCCTCTGGTGGGGTTCTAAATCCTATTGAAAAAACTTTATTGTTATCATCATTTTCTAGATGTAGTAACCTTGCTTTAGTCTTTTCATGTTCAAAAATTCTTGATATTGAATTTATTTCTTTTATATTTTTTTCTTCTATAAGTTTAAATCCGTTATAAATTTTACCTACTTCATATCTCATAAAATCACTCCTAACTTTATTACATTATATCAGACATACATAAAGGAAACACACATCCCTTTAAATATATTTTACTTAGTTAAAGTTTAATATTCATTTAAATATTTATATTGTAATTTAAATATTTAATTTTTATATCCTTAAATTTTAATGACTTCTTTATAATAAAGAAGTCATTAAAATTTAAAATTAATTTACTTAATAATATACTAATTTTTTATCTCTGTTTTACTTTTTTCTAATTTTTCTAAATTTTTAGTTGCAGTAGAAAGCATAAGCTTCATTCTATTTAATTGATTTACTTCACTAGCACCAGGATCATAATCTATTAGTGTAATATTTAAATAAGGATATCTTCTCTTAATTTCTCTAATCATACCTTTTCCTATTACATGATTTGGTAAACAAGCAAAAGGCTGTATACAAACCATATTATTAATTCCAGCTTCTAATAATTTAATAATCTCTGCTGTTAATAACCATCCTTCTCCAGCTTGATTTCCAAGAGATAAAATGTCATCTGTTCTTCTTGCCAATTTTTCAATGGTTTCTGGTGGAGTAAATCTCTTACTATTACTAAGTGCTTTCTTCATTTCACTTATGTAAAACTCTATGTATTTAATAGCTAACTTACCACCTAAGAAGCTTTTTAAACTTCCACCTAACTTCTCATATTTAAACTTCTGATTATAAGAACAATATAATAGAAAATACATTAAATCCGGTACTATTACTTCTGCTCCTTCTTTTTCTAATATTTCTATAATATTATTATTTGCTAAACTATGATACTTTAAGAAAATTTCCCCAACTACTGCTACCTCTGGCTTAATTGTATTATTGATCTCCAAACTATCAAATTCATTTATCATTTGGTTTATAATATTTTTAAATTCTTTAAAACTTCCACTAATTATGTTGTTTTTACATATACCTAACCATTTTAAATAAAGTAAGTCTGTTGAATTTCTTATCTTCTCATAAGGCTTTACTCTGTTTATCATTTTCATAAGTAAATCGCCATAGGTTACTGCCATCAAACCTTTATTAACCATTGGTACAGTTATTTTAAATCCCGGGTTATTCTCTATTCCTTGAACACTTAAAGATATAACTGGTACTTTTTCATATCCTGAATCTTTTAATGCTTTTCTTATAAGACCAATATAGTTAGATGCTCTACAAGTACCTCCTGTTTGAGAGATTACTACAGAAGTGCTATTTAAATCATAATGTCCAGACTTAAGTGCACTTATGATTTGGCCTATTACTACAATGGCAGGATAACAAGTATCATTATTTACATATTTTAATCCCTCTTCTATGGTATGCCTATTAACTGTTGGTAATACTTTCAAATTGTATCCTGAACTTTTAAAGGCAACCTCCAATAGTTCAAAATGTATTGGAGAAAATTGTGGACAAAGTATTGTATGTTTTTCTCTCATTTCTTTTGTAAATATAGTTTTATCATATGTCTTTATATTTTTTAACTTAGAAATTTGCAATTTATTTCTATTATCTATAGCAGCTTTAAGAGAGCGTATCCTAATTCTAGCTGCACCTAAATTATTAACTTCGTCTATTTTTAGTAATGTATATATTTTCCCAAAGCCTTCTAATATTTCTTGTACTTGATCTGTAGCAATTGCATCTAATCCACATCCAAAAGAGTTTAATTGGATTAACTCTAGATTTTCTCTATTACCTACAAAATTTGCGGCCCTATATGCTCTTGAATGGTAAGTCCATTGATCAAGTACTCTTAATGGTCTTGAAGTTTTAGCTAAATCTGCTACTGAATCCTCTGTAAAAACTGCCAATCCTTCTTCTGATATCATATTGGCTATACCATGATTTATCTCTAAATCTAAATGATATGGTCTACCGCTTAATACAATGCCCTTTCCACCATTTTTATCTAAGTCTTCTAGAATTTCTAATGCTTTATTTTTTAAATCTTCTTTAACCTTTTTAGCTTCTTCATAAGCTTTATCAACTGCAAGGTTTATTTCTTTTTGACTTATATCAAAGGCTCTTAATTCATCATATAAATTTTTCTTCATTGACTTTTTATCATTAAAATTTAAGAATGGATTTTTATATATAATCTCTCCACTTCTCAAAAATTCAATATTATTTTTAATAACTTCTGGATAAGAAATTACTATAGCGCAGTTATAGTGATTATCTGCGGTTTCATCTTCCAGTTTCTCATAAGGAATACATGGATAAAATATAAATTTTAAACCCTTTTTTATAAGATTTACTATATGACCATGAGCAATTTTTGCAGGATAACAAAGAGACTCTGAAGGTATTGTATCAATCCCTTCATTATAAATTTTCTTTGTAGAATTTGGAGATAATACTACTCTAAAACCTAGTTCTGTAAAGAAAGTGTACCAAAATGGATAGTTTTCATACATATTTAAAACTCTTGGTATTCCTACTTCCCCTCTTTTTGCCTCTTCTAAGGTAAGAGGTGTATATCCAAAAATTCTTTTATATTTATAATCAAATAAATTTGTCGCTTTCTTTTTATTTTTAGTAACTCCTACACACTTCTCACATCTATTACCAGAAATAAATTTTCTACCATCGGAAAATTTGTTTATAGTAAGCAAACAGTTATTACTACATAATCCACAATGATTAAATTCATTTGATACTTTAAATTTTTTAAGATCAGATTCTGCTAAAATACTAGAAACTTCATTTTTATTATAATTTTCTTTTGCAATAAGAGCAGCACCAAATGCTCCCATAAGCCCTGCGATATCAGGCCTTATAGCTTCTTTGCCAGAAACTTTCTCAAAGGCTCTTAAAACAGCTTCATTATAAAAGGTTCCCCCTTGAACTATAATTTTTTTTCCAAGTTCCTCAGGATTTTTTACTTTTATAACTTTATAAAGAGCATTTTTAATTACAGAGTAAGATAATCCAGCAGATATATCTCCAATACTTGCTCCTTCTTTTTGAACCTGCTTAACTTTAGAATTCATGAATACAGTACATCTTGATCCTAAGTCTACTGGACTTTGTGATAATAAGCCTTCACTAGAAAACTCTTCAATACCCATATTTAAAGATTGTGAAAATGTATCAAGAAAAGAGCCACATCCTGATGAACAAGCTTCATTTAATTGAATAGAATTTATTACTCCATCTTTTATTTTGATGCACTTCATATCTTGACCTCCTATGTCAAGTATAAAGTCCACACCCTTTAAAAAATGCTCCGATGCTTTATAATGGGCTATGGTTTCAACTTCTCCAATATCAATATTTAGAGCTGACTTTATAAGAGCTTCTCCATATCCAGTAACAGTTGCCTTAACAATTTTTATTTTTTCATTAATTTTACTATATATATCTCTTAATATATTTATGGTACTTTCTAAGGGTTTTCCCTTATTACCATCATAAAAAGAATATAATATGGCACCTTCATTATCTATTAATATAGCTTTAGTAGTTGTAGAACCAGCATCTATCCCTAGGAAAGCTTCACCTTCATATGTAGTTATATCTCTTCTTTTAGCCTTACAGTTATAATGCCTTTCTCTAAAGCTTTGTAATTCTTGTTCATCTTTAAATAATGGCTCTAGTGTATATGAAGTAGATACATTATTATTCTCTAAGCTTTCAACAGATTTTAATAATTGTTCAAAGGTTATAACTTTCTCTTTTTTAGATTCAATAGCTGTACCAATAGCTACAAATAGTTGTGAATTTTGTGGAAATAATATTTCTTCCTGATTTAATTTTAAAGTATCAATAAATCTTTTTCTAAGCTCCGATAAAAAGTACAAAGGTCCTCCTAAAAATGCTACATTCCCCTTTATTGGCTTTCCACAAGCAAGACCACTTATAGTTTGATTGACAACAGCTTGAAATATAGATGCAGCTATATCTTCCTTTGTAGCACCTTCATTTATAAGGGATTGTATATCAGTTTTTGCAAAAACTCCACATCTTGCAGCAATTGGATAAATAATCCTATAA
Source organism: Clostridium sp. Marseille-QA1073 (assembly GCF_054863625.1). Lineage (NCBI taxonomy): Bacteria > Bacillati > Bacillota > Clostridia > Eubacteriales > Clostridiaceae > Clostridium > Clostridium sp. Marseille-QA1073. Next base: position 80,155 of record NZ_JBSVQM010000007.1, read on the forward strand.
TTTTTAGCTAATTCATTTAATCCTTGAGCATCAGTTTCAAGTAATGCAGCCATTTGATCTATAAAAGCTCCTGTGCCACCAGCACAAACTCCATTCATACGTTGCTCTAAACTACCTTCAAAGTATGTTATTTTTGCATCTTCTCCACCTAATTCTATCGCTACATCAGTAGTATCTATAAAGGCTTCAATTGCTTTTGTGCAAGCAATAACCTCTTGAATAAAAGATAGCTCTAAATTCTTTGAAAGTGATAGTCCACTCGATCCTGTCATCATTGCTGTAATACTATAATCCTTATATTTATTAAAAGCTTCTTTTATAAGTAAAGCTGTAGTTTCTTTTATATTAGAGTAGTGTCGTTCATATTTACTATAAATAATATTATCCTTCATATCTAATAATACAAGCTTAATAGTAGTTGATCCTACATCTACTCCTAAATGTAATATTTCTTTCATAAAATCCTCGCTCCAGTACTATTATTATTATGACATCTTCGAAAAATAATAGGCCAGTATGTTAAGCTATTTTCTTTTAGATGTCTAATGTCACTTATATCATGAATAACATTCATAATATATGAGCATCATTTTATGATTTTACCCTTTTTGAGACATAATATACTTATGTTTTATTATCTGTTGTATATATCAGGATCAAAAAGTAAAAATAAAGCCATTTGTATAATACAAATGGCTTTATTTTATAATCTTGAAAGTAAAGCTTTTCCTAGTATAGTTACAAAGTTTACATCATCTAAAGCAAATTCCTTTTTTCTTGTTGAAACAGATAAATATAAAATTGCTCTGACTTTGTCATTTTTTATAATAGGTGAAACAATCACTGATTTCCAATTTGGCATAGAGCTTAAAGAGTCATATTCATTTATATTATCCCAATCTATAGTACAGATATTATTCTTATTAACTATAACATCTCTTACTAAGTTTTCATTATATTTTTCAGAATTTATCCATTCTTTATCAAATGCTCTTCTTCCGTAAATATCTCTTATTTCACTATCATTTACTAGGAATATGATTCCATTATCTGATTCTGTTGATTCTATAATTCTTCCTAATGCGTTATAGAGCATTTCTTCTCTTTCTTTACTTGCTCCAACAATTTCAATAAGCTCAATCATGGTAGAAACATTTCTAAAATCTTGATTTATATTACCAGAAATAATTCCTGTAAGCTTATTTGTTGGATTCAATTTTCCTCTATACTTTTCACTCCATACCACTGATCTATTTCTACCTGTATTTTTAGCAATATATAGAGCTTGATCTACCTTTTCTATTAATTCGTCATACTGAGTAGCGTGCTCTGGAAAAGTAGCTACGCCTAAGCTTATAGTAACATCTCGTTTACCTTTTAATATATTTCTCTTATGGATTTTATCACGAATTTTTTCTGCAACTGTATAAGCTCCATACATATCTGTTTCTGGAAGAATTACTATAAATTCTTCTCCTCCATATCTTCCACATATATCTGTTTCTCTGATATTCTCTAGTATAATGTCACAAATTTCTTTTAATACTAAATCTCCTGTTCTATGGCCAAATCTATCATTTATATCTTTAAATAAATCTATATCAATCATAATAATAGAAAAACTAGAATTGTATTCATTGCAATATTCTAATTGATTGTTAATTGCTTTTTCTAAATACTTTCTAGTAAGGGTAGAGGTTAATTTATCTGTAGTAGAACTGATTTGAGTATTATACTTATCAAGTATAATACCTAATATCTTAGTAATTTTTAAACATTCTTTTAAGCTATTTTCATTAATATTATTTAATATTCTCTCGGATTCTAAATAAATATATCCTATAATATTATCTATATAATATATGTCAGAATTTCTTTTTAAAATTTTAATTCCTTTATCACCTTTACCATCCATTATTATTGGAATACACATACTTGATTTAATGGATGAACTAGTTATTTTACAAGATGTAAGAGTAAACCTTTCTATAAAATCATCTTTAATAATAAGTGGTTTTCTCATATCTCTCACTCTATTAAATATAGTTAAATCTTTAGGTAATTGTTTATTACTATTACTACTTGCTAATATTTCAAATTTTCTGTTATTTTCAACTACTACTATTGCTCTATTAGATATAGTTAAATAACATAAATATTGAACTATTATTTCCATATTCTTTATGCTATTTGTTGTTAAATGTTCAAAAACATCTGTTACATCAGTTATTTTTGTAGGTAGTGATAAAGAATTTAGTTCTCTTAAAGAATCCATAAAAAAATTACTCTTATAATTTCATTATAATTTAATAAATTAAATAAATCTTCTATATCGTTCTCTGTATTAACTTCAATTTTATTCTTATCAGAATCTATAGTATTTTTTCCATATTTATAGCAATCAACTATATACTTAAATCTTTCAAATGGTAATACCATATTATTGCAAGTAATAAAACCTACTCTAAAATCTTTAGGTACTTGTAATGCTAAATCTATAATTACTCCACAAGTTTCAAAATAATATATTGCTGCATAAGAAAATTCTTTTATTATAAAAATAATTTGCTACAGTTAAATAAACTATCCATAATAAATAATTTTGCTCTTCTTCCTTACAATTATTTAAAACATTAAATAAGCTTTCTAAATTAACATTATCATATAATATTGTTTTAAGAAAAGTCACTTTGTAATATTTCTATAGGATTTAATTTCACTTTCTATTGGTTCAATTAGACTTAGCAATCTTTTAGCCAATTTAATATTGCTTTTTAAATAAAAATTTGTTGCTGAAATACATATTATTGAGGCAGCAGTATCTTTATTAGTAAAATAATTGAATCTTTCTTCTAATTCTTTAAATAATTTTTCTATATCTTCATATTTATTTTGCTCAAGTTTAAAAATTAAATTTAAAAGCTCAATTTCAAATCTAAATATTACATCAGAATTATTATAAGAATCCAAAGCTTTTTTCATATAATTTTCTGCTGAGCATATCTCTCCGCAAATATAGTGAATTCTATATCCTAAAAGATAAAATTGCCCTGCATCTCTTTCTGTTACATTGTACTCGTCAATATATCTCTTACTTAGTAAATAATACTTATAAGTTTCACTATATCTTCCAAATTTATATAGTATATTTCCTAAATAAGTATTACAATAAAACTCTATAGAAGGATAATCATACTTTTTAGCTTTTTCTGATGCTAAAATATAATTATCGTAAGCATCATTATATTGATTTAAGCTATAATGAACAAAAGCTATATTTATTAATGCTATTATCTCGTCATATACTAAATTCTTTTCCTTACTTAAATTATATACTGTATTAAAGTATTCAAAAGCTTTATCTGTGTCCTCATAATAATCACTATATATAACTCCAATATTATTAAGTATCCTTATTTTTTCTCTATAATTTTCATCATTACATAATGCTAAGCATTCAGTAAGCATTTGTAATGCTTCTTTTATTTCATTTGTATATATAAATATGCTGCATATTATACTATAAAATTTAAATCTATATTCTGAATTTTTTTCATCACATTTTTGTAATGTCTCTATACAAATATTATAAGACTCTTCATATTTTCTTTCTGCTAAATACATAGAAGCTAGTATAAAATTATATGCTATTAAACCATCTTCATAATTTATTTTGCTTAAAATTTCTTTTGCTTTTTCTTCATATACTTTAGCTTCTTTTATATAATTTCTTTCAACATATATTTCTAATATATTAATTAGGGCATCCACTACTTCCTCATAACAATGTTCTTTTTCCCCTAAGATCACTGCATCTTTAAAATATTCTAAAGCAGTGCTTTGTTCATCTTCTTGAACATATAAATTCCCTATATTTAGCATTACATTTAATATACACTTACTATCATTTCCAGTAATTTTCAAATAATGTAATATTTTGAGAAAATTACTTATAGCATCTTTTTTATTGTTTAGCATTAACATTGTCTCTGCGTTTTTATTATAATAATTTATTAATTTTAGTTTGTCTTCTGCTCCCTCTAAATGATAAATAAGCTCCTCTAAGTATTCACTTCCTCCTTCTAAATAATATTTTTCTAGCATCTGTGCTGCTAATTTATGCTTATTCTTTTTTTCATATTTATCTATTCTCTCATTAATATATATTTTTAAAAATTTATTATAAAAATCAAAAACAAAACCTCTATCTTCAATTTTCTTACATAATACTCCTTTAGATATTAAATCATCTATAAATTTTTGAAGTTTATTAATGTCTATATCTACAAATATACTTATCATCTCTAAAGAAGTTGCTTTATCAAATATAGAAATTACTGAAAGAATCTCATAAGTTATCTTATCAAACTCATTTATTTGACTCTCTAATGCTTCATGCATATTTTTAGGAAATTGAAGATTTTCAAAATCATATTTTTTATACCATTTTCCGCTACTATCATTTATATATATATATTTTCGAAAAAAAATATCCTTTAATAATTCCTCTACAAATAAGGGATTCCCACTGGTATTTTTATAAATTAACTCAGTAAAATTCTCCGGTATATGCTGCATACATAATATATCTTTAATCATAGTACCTACTTCATCAATATTAAGTTCTTTAAGTATAATTTCTAGTCTTATATCTTCTTTTATTTTATATATAAATTCCATGAACTTTTTATTTTTTAGACACTCACCATCACAATAAGTAAATATCAACATTAACTTATTATTCTTATTACATTTGCTAAAATTATAAAGAATAAATTCTAAGATAAAATCATCTGCACAGTGTAAATTATCTATTAATATTATTATAGGCTTATCCCAAAATACCTCTTCAATAAAATTACTGATGTTATTTATAACTCTAAATTTTTCTTTAGCTCCTATTAAAGTTTCCATAGGTGTTATATCTATATTATCTGCTATTTCAGGAACAAATTTTACAATATCATAGGCATATTTATTTATAGTTTCTTGTTTTGCCTTTGAAACAACCTGTCGTATAAATTCACTAAAAACTTTCTCACTACTTTTACAATCTATTTTTTTATCTAAGGTACTATAAACCTTTGTGTTCTTTAACTTTAATAAATATTCTAAATGCTTTAAAAATCTAGTTTTTCCTATACCTGTCTCTCCATGTATAGTAACTATTTTATTTAGCATTTCATACTTAATTAAAGAATTATAAATATTTATTATAGATTTTATTTCTTCTTTACGACCTACTAATTTATTATTAAAATTTAATTTTTCAAGTAGTTCTTTTTTATAAGGTTTATAGTTTGTATTAAATTTATTATTGATATCTACTATAATATCTGCTATGCTATCATATCTTTCTTTAGGGTCAAACTTTATCATCTTTTTAATAATACTATAAAATTTTTTATCAAATTTGTTTGTAACTTCATAGTCTTCATAAAGATAATTGTTTATGCTTTCAATAACATCATTAATACTTTTATTGCTTAAGTTGTGGTCATTACTTTGTAAGTATAATATTAATAAAAACACACCTAAAGAATAAATTTGAGATTTTATTGTGTATTCTTGTTTGTTTATATTTTCTGGAGCTTTGAATAAATTTTCCTTTGTAAGCTCTTCTGTAAACTCATATTTTGTTAATTCAATAGTAATTAAATCTTTTAATTTTATAATATTATTTTTACTATCGTAATAAACACTATCTCCATTTAAATATTCATAAATATATCCTTGTATATTTAGATAGTTTAAAAGTTGACATAGAGAAGTAAAAACATCAATTATTTTTTCTTTAGTGTCACATTGTAAATCAATAAGTTTATCTTCTTTATCCATTAATTCAATAGTATAATAGTACATTTTATTATAAACTTGTTTATTATCAATCATGTCTACTAATCCAAACTCAAATATGGAAAGCAATCCTACCTTATTAAGGCTACCTAAACTTGAACAATTATCTATACAAAAATTAATAAATTTTTTTGGAATGTATTTTGAATTAAGAATGTTGAGTTGCATTATTTTCGAGTTATTTAATATATCTACCGCCTTATAAGAAGAATATAACCTACTTTGCTTTTTATGTTCAATTACTCTATATCTATTGTTTAAAATTTCCACCCTTAATTACACCCCTTTTTCAATACCCCTCACTAAATTATTTATCATAATTATATCAAAATAAAACATTTTTTTAAATATTTACCATTTATATCTAAATAAATTGTTTAAAAATAGAGTAGACACTCTAATATAGGTATTATGTTGTAAAATAATCATGATCTACTATACTTCTTTTTAAAAACTGCTACTAAATTAAAAAATGAGAAATTTAAAAATAAGTTTTAACAAATTTATTTATTAAAATAAACCTTTCCTTATTTTATATCTATTTTTAATTATATTAATTAGTAACGCTTTCATTTAGAAATCACATTATTTTAAAACATAATGAAAATACAAGTATCTACTCAAATTTTTATGTTAAGATTTCATATCCATTTTCAGTAACTCTTATAGTATGCTCCCACTGAGCAGATAATGAGTTATCTTTTGTAACTGCAGTCCAATTATCTTCAAGTATTACAACCTCAGGCTTTCCTATGTTAATCATAGGTTCAATAGTTAAAGTCATGTTTGGGAGTAGTATCATACCTTCACCGGGCCTTCCTATATGAGCTACAAAAGGTTCTTCATGAAATTCCAATCCTACTCCATGACCACCAAAGTCATATACTACAGAATAGCCATGGCTTTCAGCGTGCTTTTGAATAGCATGCCCTATATCGCCAATAGTCTTATAAGGTTTAACTTGCTCTATTCCTATTTCTAAACATTCTTTTGCAACTTTTACGAGATTTTTAGCTTCTTCTGATGCTTCCCCTATGATATACATTCTACTTGCATCTCCATAATATCCATCTAAAATAGAAGTAACATCTACATTAACAATATCTCCATCCTTTAATATAGTTTTTTCATCTGGAATACCATGACATACTACATTATTTATAGAAATGCACGTACTTTTAGGATATCCATGATATCCTAATGTAGCAGGATATGCTCCATGTGAAATTGTATATTCATGTATCCATGTATTAATTTCTTCTGTACTAATACCTGATTTTATTTTTTCACCTACCATATCTAATATTTCCCTAGTAAGCTTACATGCCTTTCTAATTCCTTCTATTTGTTCTTCAGTTTTCATGATGTCTCTAGGTATTGTATATCCTACTTTAAGTTCTAATTTTTCCAAAAACTCATCTTGATTCATATGGCATTTTTTATACTTTTTCCCGCTTCCACACCAACAAATATCATTTCTATTAAATTTGTTCATCTTTTTTTCCTCCTAATTATAGAAAACAAGGTAATTTAACCTTATTATTATAAAGCCTATCTATGTTTAATGCACTTAAATACAATATAAATATTGAATTTATAATACATAAATTATATTATAGTTTTAATATTTTATTACTCAACTATACCTAAATAAGTTATAGGTATATTGTTTATAAATATTATAATAAAGGTAATACAACTTTTTAAATAAAAATCAGTTATTAATAATATGATAACTTGAAACTTATTTTTTCACTCACTATGTAAACTTTAAATTAATAAGAAATTAAAAGAAATATATCAGGATATTTACTAAGTTTGAAGTCTAAATAAAGCTAAGGAAATTCCTTAGCCCTACTTTAGATATCTTTTTAAAAATAACTAATCAATATACTGTACCTATTTTGTATCATACTAAGTCAGCATACCACTAATGTAACTAACTATTAGTAAAATCTATTGATTTATATATCACAAAATATTCGTCATATATTTGATTAATTATTTTATAATATTTAATCAATATGATAGATATATATATATCTAATTTCTTTATTTTGTAATAACTTTAAATAATCATATAAGGACACATTTTTTCTGTTTACACTATGTTGTGCCATAAATAAATCATTTTGACCAAGAACTAAATTATATTCTTTTGCATGTATAACTTGAGAGTGATAGGGATGATTATAATTTTGGGGATCTCCATATTGAACTACATCTCCTATTTGAAGAAAATCATATAATGAATTAAAGTTATTTAGTGCTTCTAATACTGTCATTTTTTTAAATACCTTAGCAGCATTTTGACCAAATCCATTTTCATTACCCCAGTATCGCTTAAAATATCTTGCACTTCTCCAACTTAAAGATATTTTTTTTAATTGTTTTTCATCATTTGTATAACAAAACCAACTTTGATAGCTACCATAATCTTGACCTATATTTTTCATACCGCCTGCTGCTAAAACTTGCGATACAAAATTTGTGCAGTCATCACCTTTAAATAAAGGATATTTATTATTAGGACTTTCTGCATACATCTCAGCATAAGTTTTCGCAGCTTCTCTATTATACTTTCCAGCTCTCTTGTTGCTTTTTTCATCATTAAGTAGAGGGTTAATTATGTTTTTCTTAATTTTACGTGCCATATTTCTAAAACTCAAATTACCACCTACTTATTATTCCTATTATTAATTATATACGCAACTATATATAATTTGTTAACCAATATTTTCCATGCTAAACTTTTTCTCTTAATTTTCCCATAAAAAATAATCCAACCATATCTGGTCCTGTATGACTAGTAATTATAGTTCCTTCTTCATTAGTTATTATTTTTTCTACATTATCAAATTTTCTTATTGCTTCTTCTAAAAGCTTTCCATCTTCATAATTATCTCCATAACTTATAGCCACAGTTATTTTTTCATCAGGATTTATATTATCTTTAAATTTTTCAACTAATGTTGCTATTGCCTTTTTCGTTCCTCTTGTCTTTGAATAGCTTACTATTCGTCCCTCATGATTTATATACAGTATAGGCTTAACATTTAAAAGACTTCCTACCACCGCTGCTGAACTTGATATTCTTCCTCCTCTTTTTAAATGTGATAAATCATTTACTGTAAAGAACGCATGAGTTCTTGTTTTTGCTTCTTCTAGAAAATCTACGATTTCATCTTTAGTTTTTCCTTGCTTCATCATTTCATAAGCATAGTATCCTAACAATCCCTCTCCTAGGCTAGCAGACATTGAATCTATAACAGATATATCTGCATTAGCATATTCTTCTTTTATATTCTCTACAGCCATTCTAGCACTATCAACAGTACCTGATAACATTCCACCTAAAGATATGTAGATTATAGATTTGCCTTCCTTAACTAAAGGTTTAAAAACTTCCTCAAATCTAAAACTATTTATTTGAGATGTTGTAGGCATTTCTCCTGATTTTAATGCTTTATAAAATTCCTTACGATTAAATTTTTCACCAAAGTCATCTATTACATCTTTGCCTTTATAGTTACAATTAATTCCTATACCTATAACATTTTCTTGTTTTATAAAGTCAAGAGTTACAGTGCTAGCAGAGTCTATTATTAAAACTATATTTTTATTCATCTTATCATCCCTTCCATAAAGCTTAATAGCTTTCAATAGTTATTATTTAGAAATTTTTAAGTGTTTAAGACAAAAATAACTGTTCAAAAACTCAACGAATATTTTATGTTAGATAATTTGACACCTTCTTCTTAAGCAGTATATTACAAAACAGATTGTCATACTAATAAATTATTTTTCGAAGATGTCTTATTATAATTTTATCAAAATTTATTAGTTTATTATAATGTAAATTCATAATTATAATCTAAAATTAATAATTATAATCTAAAATTAATAATAATTATTTCTCTAGTTATAATTATTGCTATCATTTGTTATTTCATTATTACAAGCTATATAAAGTGCCTGAAATAAAATAACTATTCAAAAATAATACAGTATAAAACATACTATCTAATTATTTTCTTTAGTATGTTTAAGTTGAATATAGTAATATGTTATACCTATAATTAGATATTTAACCTAAAAATTCCTTTAAAAATAATAAAAAGCATAAAAATATCTTAAAATTTAAGATATTTTATGCTTTTAGTCATCTTAAGAAATAATAAAACAAAAATGTTAATGTATTTTATATTAAATGAAGTCATAATTTCCTTTCCTATAACGCTATAGAGGCCTTCTCTAAACATAGTACAATTATACAATGTAAACTACTGCGTTAACTTATTATTTTTATATGTCTTAATATTTATTCAATAATTTTTCCTATTTTTCTAAACTTATAATATCTTTGTGTTAATAATGCTTCTATTGGCTCTTTTTTTAATCTAAATATTGTTTCCTCTAAATGTCTACATATACTGTTAGACATTTCTTCTATATCTTTATGTGCACCACCTATTGGCTCTTTAATTATTCTATCTATAATTCCAAAGTTTAATAAATGTTCTGATGTTATTTTCATATCTTCAGCAGCTTCCTTTGCTTTTGAAGCATCCTTATAAAGAATACTTGCAAATCCTTCTGGAGATAGTACTGAATATATGGCATGTTCTAGCATCCACACTTCGTCTGCTACTGCCATAGCCAATGCACCGCCACTTCCACCTTCTCCTATAACTATTGATATTATAGGTACTTTTAAGCTGGACATCTCCATAAGATTTTTCGCAATAGCCTCTCCTTGACCTCTTTCTTCTGCACCTACACCACAAAAAGCACCAGGTGTATCTATAAAACATATAACAGGTCTTTTAAACTTTTCCGCTTGTTTCATAAGTCTTAATGCTTTCCTATATCCTTCAGCATTAGGCATTCCAAAGTTTCTCATTATGTTTTCTTTAGTATTTTTTCCTTTTTGAATCCCTATTATTGTAACAGGAATTCCTTTAAAATCAGCAATTCCACCTACAATAGCAGGATCATCTCCAAAATATCTATCTCCATGAAGCTCTATAAAATCTTTAAATACTCTCTCTATATAATCAAGAGCAGTAGGTCTTTCTACTAATCTAGCTATACTAACCTTATCCCAAGAAGTAAGGTTTTTATAGGCTTCTTTTTGCATTTTATAAAGCTTAATTTCCAATTCTTGTATATCATTATCCAAATTCATATCATTCTCAGCAGCTTGTTTTTTTAATTCCATTATATTATTTTTAAGTTCATATAATCTTTTTTCAAACTCTAATGGTGTCATAAAATTCACTCCTGTTTTATCACTAATTAATTATAAATTGTGATATTTTAAAAGCTTTGATAATGTTTCTTTTAATTCGTTTCTTCTTACCACCTTATCAATAAAACCTTTTTTTAATAAAAATTCAGCTCTCTGAAAATCATCAGGTAATTCTTCTTTAATAGTTTGCTCAATTACCCTTCTTCCTGCAAAACCAATCAATGCATTAGGTTCAGATAGTATTATATCACCAAGCATTGCAAAACTAGCAGTCACTCCTCCTGTTGTTGGATCTGTAAGTACAGTAATATATAGATTGCCATCTTCGTTATGTTTTGCTATAGCTGCTGAGGTTTTTGCCATCTGCATAAGAGAATATATTCCTTCTTGCATTCTAGCACCACCTGAAGCTGTAAATATTATTATAGGCTTTTTACCTTTTGTAGCATTTTCAATAGCTCTTGCAATCTTTTCTCCTACTACAGATCCCATACTTCCCATCATAAATCTACTATCCATAACTCCAATTACAATATCAATACCATTAATTCTTCCTTCTCCTGTAATTACAGCTTCTTCCATATTAGTAGACTCTTTAAGTGAACTGATTTTATCTTCATATCCTTTAAAATTAAGAGGATTTGAAGATGTCATATATTTATCATATTCTATAAAAGTACCATTATCTATAATTTGAGAAATTCTCTCTCTTGCACTTATTCTAAAATGATAACCACAGCTATCACAAATCATGTAGTTATTCTTTAAATCTCCTTTATAAAGTGCTTTACCACAATGGTTGCATTTTATCCATAAGCCATTAGGTATATTAGGTTTACTTTGATTATCTTCATATTTAGATGAATTATCATCAATATTATCCATCTTTAACTGAATATATTTATTCTTCTTAAAAAATTTATTAAACTCAAACATTGAGTTACCCCCTCTTAAGAGTTATAACCTAGTTCACTAGTAATAAAGCTAGTATCAAATTCTCCACTTAAAAATTTAGGGTTACTTAAAATCTCTAATTGAAACCCTATATTAGTAGTAACTCCATCAATTATAAATTCTCCTAATGCTCTTTTCATCCTACTTATTGCTTCTTCCCTTGTTCTTCCATGTACAATAAGCTTTGCAATCATAGAATCGTAAGTAGGTGGTATAATATATCCTTGATATACTGAACTATCTACCCTTACCCCTAATCCTCCTGGCAAATGAAGATAATTTATTTGCCCAGGACATGGCATAAAGTTTTTACTTGGATTTTCTGCATTTATTCTGCATTCAATAGCATGACCATTTAAATTTATATCTTCTTGAGTAAGTACTAAACTCTCTCCATAAGCTATTTTTATTTGTTCCTTTATTAAATCTATTCCCGTAATCATTTCTGTTATAGGATGTTCAACCTGTATTCTAGTATTCATCTCCATAAAATAATAGTTTCCATGCTTATCTAATAGAAATTCAATGGTGCCTGCATTTTTATAGCCAATACTTTTAGCTGCTTTTACTGCGACTTCTCCCATTGACATTCTCAATTCTTCAGAAATAGTAGGTCCCGGAGCTTCTTCCATAACCTTTTGATTTCTTCTTTGTATTGAGCAATCTCTTTCGCCAAGATAGATAGTATTTCCATAATTATCTGCAAGTATTTGTATTTCTATATGCCTTGGCTTTTCAATAAATTTTTCAATATACATAGAATCATCCCCAAAAGCAGTCTTTGCTTCTGTTTTAGCAGTTTCAAAGGAAGATATGAGTTCTTCTTCATCTCTTACAATCCTTATTCCTCTTCCTCCACCACCTGCCGATGCCTTTATCATAACAGGATATCCTATTTTTCTTGATATTTCTAAAGCACTTTGAGAGTTTTCTATTATTCCATCAGAACCAGGTACTATAGGAACATTAGCATTAATCATCATTTCTCTAGCCTTCGCTTTATTTCCCATATTCTCTATATTTTCAAAACTTGGTCCTATGAACGTTATATTACATTCCTCACACATCTTTGCAAATTTACTATTTTCCGATAAAAATCCAAATCCGGGATGAATAGCTTCTGCTCCTGTTAATACTGTAGCACTTAATATATTTTCTTCATTTAAATAACTATCTTTAGATTTAGCAGGTCCTATACAAATTGCTTCATCTGCTAATTGAGTATGAAGTGCATCCACATCTATCTCAGAATAAACTGCTACAGTCTTTATGCCCATTTCTCTGCAAGCTCTAATAATTCTAACAGCTATTTCACCTCTATTTGCTATCAATATTTTTTTAAACATAACTGTACCTTCCCTAGTTTAGGCATGTGAAAAAATATGCCTAAATAATATTAAAAATTTAACTTTCTATAAAATTAAATATAAGCTCGATTATAGATAAACTACTTTAAAATTTAATCACCTACTGCAAAGGTTAACTCTGCTTCACAAGCTACTTCTTCATTTACTGTTGCTACTGCTTTACCTATACCCATAGGTCCCCTCATTTTTATTATTTCTACCTTTAACTTTAAGGTATCTCCTGGAACTACTTTCTTTCTAAATCTAGCATTTTTAATTCCGCCAAAATAAGCAGTTTTACCTCTAAAGTCATCCGTATCAAGTAATGCAACTGCACCTACTTGTGCTAATGCTTCAATAATTATCACTCCTGGAAGTACAGGTTCCTTAGGAAAATGTCCTTGAAAAAAGTACTCATTCATAGTTATATTTTTTATTCCTATGGCACTTTTGCCTGGAATAACTTCTTCAATTTTATCTATAAATAAAAAGGGATATCTATGAGGTATTATTTCTTGTATTTGTTTTATATCATAACTTCTTTTTTCCAAATTTTTCCCTCCCATATAATAATTTTTTGTTGAATTCTAATCTTTCTTTATCTTAAATAGACATTGTCCATATTCGACCATATCTTCATTTTGTACTAATATCTCTGTAATAATGCCATCTACATCACTTTCAATTTCATTCATAAGCTTCATAGCTTCTATTATGCAAAGTACATCTCCTTTTTTAACTTTACTTCCTACCTCTACAAAAACTTTTGAATCAGGACTAGATGATGAATAAAAGGTTCCTACTATAGGTGAATTTATAGTGCATAGGTCTTCGCTACAATAAGCCTCTGCTTCAACTCTCTCCGGCAATTTTTCCATAGTTTTTTTACTATTATTTTTTAAATCCAGTTGCGTATCAACTGATGTTTCACACATAATAGAAGGTGAATTCTTCTCTAGAATATTAACAACTTCAATTTCTTTTTTCATTTTTATTTTTAGGCCATCTTGCTCTACCTCAAAGAATGTAAGATTTGATTCACTAACAGCTTTTATAAGCTGCTGTAAGCTTTTAAAATCCATAATTAGTCCTCCCATTTTTTAAGTAAAATACTAGCATTATGTCCGCCAAATCCTAAAGAGTTAGATAGTGCATATTTTAATTGTTTAGTTCTTCCCACATTAGGAACATAATCTAAATCACAATCTTCATCTTGAATTTTAAGCCCTATAGTAGGAGGTATAAATCCTTCTTCTAAAGATTTAATACATACTATAGCCTCAACGGCCCCAGCTGCTCCAAGTAAATGCCCTATCATAGATTTGGTTGAACTTATTGGTATTTTATATGCTTCTTCTGCAAAGACCGATTTTATTGCTAAAGTTTCAAATTTATCATTATATGGAGTACTTGTTCCATGAGCATTTATATAAGAAACATCTTTTGCCTCTATTCGCGCTTCTTCTATAGCCATTTTCATAGCTCTTGCCGCGCCTTCCCCATCTGGTGATGGTTGAGTTATATGAAAGGCATCACAAGTTGCACCATATCCTAACATCTCTCCATATATCTTCGCTTCTCTTGACTTTGCATGATCAAGAGATTCAAGAATAACAATCCCTGCTCCTTCGCCCATAACAAATCCATTACGTTCTTTATCAAAAGGAATTGATGCCCTTAAAGGATCTTCACTTTTTGTCAGTGCTGTTAATGAAGAAAATCCTGCCATTGCTATATCAACTATAGGTGCTTCACAACCTCCTGCAATAATTACATCTGCTCTACCAGATTTTATCATTTCAAAAGCTTCTCCTATTGCATTTGTACCTGTTGCACAAGCAGTAACCACAGTAGAGCAAATTCCTTTTGCACCATATTTTATAGCTACATTTCCAGCTGCTATATTTCCTATTATCATAGGTATCATAAATGGTGAAACTCTATTAGGTCCCTTTTCTATTAATTTTTTATATTCAACGGTTATAGTTTCAAGTCCACCTATACCTGATCCAATAATTACTCCAAATCTTTCTTTATTTAAAGACTCAATATCCAAATTTGAATTTTTAATCGCTTCTTCAGCAGCTACCATGGCATATTGGCAATACTTATCCATTCTTTTTGCTTCTTTTTTATCCATATAATCTTCTATATTAAAATTTTTAAGTTCTCCTGCAACTTTTGCTTTAAAATTTGAAACATCAAAAGTTTTTATAAAATCTATTCCACACTTTCCATCTTTAATGCTATTCCAAAAAGTTTCTAAATTATTCCCTAGTGGAGTCAATGCTCCCATACCTGTTATAACAACTCTTCTATCCATAAATGCATCCTCCTATAAATTCTACATCACCATTCCGCCATCTACATTTATTACCTGACCAGTTATATACTTAGATTGTTCAGAAGCTAAGAAAGCTACTAAATTTGCAACATCCTCACTACTACCTAACTTTTTTAATGGAATGTTATTAAGTAAATTTTCTTTAATATTGTCCTTTAAAACCTCTGTCATATCTGTTTCTATAAATCCTGGTGCTATGGCATTTACATTTACTCCTCTACTACCAAGCTCTTTAGCTACTGACTTAGTAAGCCCTATAACCCCTGCTTTAGAAGCACTATAGTTTGCTTGCCCTGCATTTCCTACCACACCTACCACTGAACTTATATTTATAATCTTTCCACTTCTTTGTTTCATCATAATAGGAGTTGCATGCTTTATGGTATTAAATGTACCTTTTAAGTTTGTATCTATAACAATATCGAAATCTTCTTCTTTCATTCTCATAACAAGATTATCTTTAGTTACTCCAGCATTGTTTACTAGCACATCTACGGAACCAAAATCTTCTTTACAAATCCTAATTAATTCTTCTGCATCTTCTAGTTTAGCAATATCACCTTGAACTGCTTTAGCCTTTACACCTAAAGCTTCTATTTCTTTTACAAGCTCATTAGCTTTATTAATACTATTTTTGAAATTAAAGACTATATTAGCACCTAAAGAAGCTAATTTTAATGCTATTGCTCTACCTATACCTCTACTTGCACCTGTTATTACAACATTCTTTCCCTGTAACATAATACTCACTCCTATTAGCTCTTTAATTTTTTTACTGTATTTTCTAAAGAAGATATATCTTCCACATTTAATATCTTTAAACTTCTATCTATTTTCTTAACAAATCCATTTAAAGTTTTACCTGGTCCAATTTCAATAAAAGTATCAACACCATCTCTTATCATAGCTCGTATGGTATCTTCCCACCTAACTGAGCTCATAACCTGTAACTTTAAAATATTTTTGATGTTTTCATTTTCATTTATATAATCTCCAGTCACATTAGTTATTACAGGAACTTTCATTGAGCTAATTTCTATTTTATCAAGCTCTAGTGATAATTTTTCCGCTGCTGTTTTTAGCATTGATGTGTGAAAAGGTGCACTAAGTGGTAATTGTACCACTTTCTTAGCTCCCTTTTCTTTGCATAACTGTGATGCTTTTTCTAAAGCTTTTATCTCTCCTGCTATAACAATTTGACCTGGACAATTTAAGTTAGCAAGTTCTACAATACCTTCATTACTTACTTCATTACAAATTTCTTTTATAATATTTTCTTCTAGACCTAATACAGCTGACATTCCACCAAGTCCTACTGGTACTGCTTCTTGCATAAACCTTCCTCTTTTTTTAACTAATTTAACTGCATCTTCAAATTTTATAACATCGCTATAAATAAGTGCTGAATATTCTCCAAGGCTTAATCCTGCTGCTATATCAGATTTTACTCCATAATGTTCTAGTGCTTTAAGACAAGCTATGCTCACAGTTAATATAGCTGGTTGAGTATTTTCTGTAATACTAAGCTCCTCTATAGGTCCTTCAAAACAAAGTTTACTTATTTCAAACCCTAATCTTTCGTTAGCTGTATCAAATATATCCCTACATATCTCTATATTTTCATAAAGTTCTTTTCCCATTCCTACATACTGAGAACCTTGCCCAGGAAATATAAAAGCTATTTTATCCATAGTTTCCTCCTATTAATAATGACTAAAGTTAAGCATCACCTTATATGTTTCTTCAAAAATTTCCTTTATTATTTCTTCACAACTTTGTTCTTTACTTACAAGTCCTGCTATTTGTCCTGCCATCACAGAACCCATATCGATATCTCCCTCTATAACAGCTTTTGGCAATGCACCTCTTCCTAATTGCTCTAATTGTTCTGGAGATACATTTTCTTTTTCAAGCCTTTGAAATTCTCTAGCCAATTTATTTTTTAACACTCTAACAGGATGCCCTGTACTTCTACCTGTTACTGTTGAATCTATATCTTTTGCAGATATAACTTTTTCTTTGTAATTTTTATGTACGTTACATTCATGTGCAACTAGAAATCTAGTACCTAATTGTACTCCTTTAGCTCCTAACATGAATGCAGCTGCTACACCTCTACCATCACCTATACCACCAGCGGCTATAACAGGTATATTTACTCCATCTGCAACCTGTGGAATTAATGCCATAGTTGTAAGTTCTCCTATGTGTCCACCAGCTTCACATCCTTCTGCTACTACAGCGTCTGCTCCATAACGTTCCATTCTCTTTGCTAATCCAACAGAAGGTACTACTGGTACAATTTTTATGCCATGAGCTTTCCACATTGCAATATATTTACCAGGATTTCCAGCACCAGTTGTAACTACTTTTACTCTTTCTTCACAAACTAATTTAGCTATATCTTCTGCATGAGGACTAAGCATCATAACATTTACCCCAAAAGGCTTATCTGTTAGCTGTTTTGCCTTTCTTATTTCTTCTCTTACATGCTCTGCTGGAGCATTTCCTGCCGCTATAACCCCAAGACCTCCAGCATTTGAAACTGCTGCTGCTAGTGAGCTATCCGCAATCCAAGCCATAGCTCCTTGAATTATAGGATATTTTATATTTAGCATTTCACAAATTGTAGAACTCATATCTATTCCTCCTATAAAAATAAAATTGTGGTTTTGCCACAATTTTTAATGCACAATTTACAGTTTAAAATGTACAATTGTGGAAGCTTCTCAGTTATGACTGAGAAGCTATACATATTAATTATTTATCTTTTTTTCAATATAATCAACAATACCTTTAACATCTTTTATGTCTTCTATTTCTTCATTAGGAATTTCTATATTAAATTCTTCCTCTAATGAAATAATTACTTCAAATAGTTCTAATGAATCTACTCCTAAATCATCATTAAAAGTTGAATTTAATGTTACCTCTGCCTCTTCTAATCCTAATTGGTCTGCTATTATTTTTTTAACTTTTTCAAATACCATTTTTATTCCTCCATTTTGAACTTTTTATTTAGATACCTTATTCCAATTTATTAATCCACTACCATAAGTAAGACCTCCGCCAAATCCTATGATAATAATTTTGTTTCCCTTATTAAGTAAATTTTTTTTATTTAGTTCATCAAGTGCTAATATAATACTTGCACTTGAAGTATTACCATACTCACTTAAATTCATATAAAATTTATTAATATCATAATTTTTTCTTTTGCATACTGCTTCAATTATTCTAAAATTAGCTTGATGAGGTACAATATAGTCTATATCATCAATATTAAGATTATTTTCTATTAAAATTCTTTCTATGGATTTTTCTAATACAGCTACAGCAAATTTAAATATATCCTTGCCATTCATTACAACTTTATCGTGAAAATCTCTAGTACCAGGATTATATATATTCTTTAAATCTACAGCAGAGCAAGTTAGTGATTCTCCTTTGCTACCATCAGACTTACATTGAATAGAAGTTATACCAACTTCATCACTTGTGGCAATTACTGCTGCACCAGCACCATCTCCAAAAAGCACACAAGTACTTCTATCACTCCAATCAATTATCTTTGATAATACTTCTGCACCTATAACTAAAGCTTTTTTGTAAGTATCATTTTTTATAAATTGACTTGCAATGTCTATACCATATATAAAGCCACTACAAGCTGAAGATATGTCAAATGCCATAGCATTTTTAGCACCTATTGCCGCTTGAACATTACAAGCTGTTGATGGCGTTAATGTATCTTGTGTTATTGTAGCAACTATAATTAAATCTATTTCTTCTGCTGTTGTATTGCTATCCTGTAATGCCAATTTAGCTGCATTTATAGCTAGTTCTGTTGTAGTTTCATCTTTAGATATGTATCTAGTTTTAATTCCAGTTCTACTAACTATCCATTCATCACTAGTTTCTACATATTGAGACAACATATCATTAGTTACTATGTTGTTAGGTACATAGCTTCCTGTACCTAAAATTTGAACGTTTTTCATTATTAACCCCCGTTCATAAAGTCTAATACTTAGATTTAAAAAATTCATTAAGCTTTTCTAGGGATCTAATTAAAACATCTTCTTCTTCCTGTGAAAGTCCTTCAACGGTAGCTTTTATCATCTCATGATGAAATTTTTCGTGTATTCTATAAGCAAGCTTACCTTTTCTAGTTAATTTTATCTTTACAGATCTTCTATCTTCTTCACATCTATTTCTTTCAACATATCCCTTTTTTACAAGCTTATTTATTGCTGTAGTTAAAGTTCCTACAGTGATTTTTAAATTTTGTGCAACTTCACTCATAGTTTTAACCTCATACATACCTATAGCTTCAATGGTATGTGTTTCAGTTATAGATAAATCCTTTAAAACACTTTCTGCTAATGCTTTTTGTTCTATTTTTAAAATGTCATTAAAAGTTTGAACTAATAATTCATTTAATACCTGCTTTTTTAAAGAAGATTGTTTCATATTTTCCTACTTCCTTTATTTTGATATTCAAATATTTTGATAATCAAAGTATAAACTTATAATTATTCTATGTCAATATTTTTTTAATATAACAATTATAAAAACACATAGTATGTATTTAAATATTTACAAATTAAGTATAAAATATACATTATATATAAAGAGACTTCTTTGTAAAAATAGAAACTAAAAATCTTTGCTACTTTAGAATTTAAGAAATCTTTATAATCACTAAAAAATAATTTTTATCTTAAGCAAGAGTAGCACTTTTGCAACGCCCTATCAAGACAATAATTATTTTTAGATATCTCTATACTATAAATTTTAGAAACCATTTTTAAATTTTTTAAGAGTTACTATGATTAATCTTATAATTATGATGATATAAAAAGATCAACTCATGAATTTTGTTCATAAGTTGACCCTAAATTTATATTTTTAAAAATTACTTCATTGATTCGATAATGCTATCAACCATAGCATCCATTGAATCCCCATCGTCTTCTTTCATGCTAGAATTTACTGTTATATCGCTATCTAAAATTGTCATTTCTTTCATCTCATCTAAAAGATTACGCATTAATTTTCCAGATTGAGGAGCCCATGACCCATTTTCAATAATTGCGAAAGTACGTTTTTGAAGGTTTAATGCCTTCATGTCCATTATATAATTTAACATTGGCGGATAAATATTTAAGTTATAAGTTACTGAAGCAAGAACTATATGGCTATATTTAAATGTCTCAGAAATCAAATAGGAAACATGAGTTTTTGAAACATCATACATAGCTACATTAGTTATTCCTTTTTTTACTAATCTCGTTGCTAAGTCATTAGCAGCTGCCTCTGTATTGCCATACATTGTTCCATAAACAATCATTACACCTTTTTCCTCAGGTTCATAACGACTCCACTTGTCATACTTATCTAATAAGTATTCAAAATCATTACGCCATACTGGTCCATGTAGTGGACAAATAATCTTAATGTCTATAGTACTTGCCTTCTTTAAAAGAGCCTGAACATGAGGGCCATATTTACCTACGATATTTGTATAATACCTTCTTGCATCATCAATCCAATCACGGTCAAAGTTTACCTCATCATTAAATAGTTTACCATCCAATGCTCCAAAAGAACCAAAGGCATCGGCAGAGAACAATACGCCGTTAGTAGTGTCATATGTGACCATAGCTTCTGGCCAATGTATCATTGGAGCAGATACAAATACAACATTATGTTTTCCAAATGACATAGTATCTCCTTCTTTGACTTCCATTAGCTTGCCATCAACTTGGAAACCAAACTGACGCATGAATAAAGAAGCTTTTTCAGTACATACAATTTTTACATTTGGATAACGAAGAATAATCTCTTCAATGCAAGCTGCATGATCTGGCTCCATATGGTTTATTACCATGTAATCTAAAGTCCTATCCCCTAGAAGCTCTTTAATGTTTTCAAGTAATTGACGACAAATTGACCAGTCAACAGTATCAAATAATACTGTTTTCTCATCTAAAAGTAAATAAGAATTATATGAAACACCTCGTTGAATAGGATGAATATTTTCGAAAAGAGCAAGGCGACGATCGTTGCCACCAACCCAATAAAGATCCTCAGTTATATTTCTAACACAATACATAGATTAAATCCTCCTTAACACTAGAAACACTTTATTATGTTTAATTATTATAGGAATTAGGCTTCTATAAACATATCTTTTTCTTCACCACAAGCAGGGCAGGTCCATTCTTCAGGTATATTTTCGAAAAGTGTACCTGGATTTACTTCGCCTTCAGGATCACCCATGCTAGGATTATATTCATAACCACATCCGCTACATACATGATATTTCCAGCTTGGAGCAACTTTCTTTGGAACAGCTCTCTTTATCTTCTTCATTGGTGGAGCTTCTTTTTTAGGTTCTCCATTATCTAAGGCTTCAGTAAGTAATGGTAATATTTCCATTAGATCACCAACAATACCATAGTCTGCGTTCTTAAAGATTTTCGCATTAGCATCAATGTTTATAGCAACAATTGTAGAAGCATCTTTTATACCCTTTAAGTGCTGACCTGCACCTGAAATACCGCAAGCAATATAAAGATTTCCTTTGAACTTTTGACCTGACATACCAATATAGCGATTTATCGGTACATATTTAAGAGTCTCAGCTACTGGACGAGATGAACCTATAGCAGCACCAGCTTGAACTGCTAAATCTTCTATAAGTTTCATATTTTTTCTTTCACCTATACCTTGCCCTACGCTGACTACCCTTTCAGCTTTGCTTATAGGAGTATCTAAAGGAATTCCAACCGTGAAGTCATAACCATCTGCTTTAAGAGCTTCTACAAGAGCGTCAACTCTTTCTTTAGGAGTTCCATCCTTAAAAATAACTTTCTTACGATAACCTGTAGCAGGTCCACTTTTAGAAATTTTACCTGCATTCTCTGTCTTTGGCATCTTACCAATTATATTAGCAGCAATAACTATGCGTTGAATTTCATTAGTTCCTTCATATATTGTACAAATCTTAGCATCTCTATAAGCACGTTCAACTTCCATGCCTTTTAGATATCCGCTTCCACCAAATATTTGAAGTGCATCGTTTACAATCTCAAGACAGACATCAGAAGTATATTGTTTAGCCATAGCAGCTTCCATACCATAACGCTCATGATTTTCTTTTAGCTCTGCTGCACTATAAACAAGTAATCTAGCTGCTCTAAGTTTTGTTGCCATATCAGCTAACTTAAAAGAAATAACCTGTTGTTGGCAAATAGGTTTACCAAATTGAACTCTTTCTTTTGAATACTCTAGTGCATTCTCATAAGCACCTTGTGCTATACCAAGAGCTTGCGCTGCAATACCAATACGTCCACCATCTAAGGTTGACATAGCAATCTTAAAGCCATCACCTTCTTTGCCTAACAAATTTTCCTTAGGAACTTTTACATTGTTAAAAATAAGCTCTGCAGTTGCAGAAGAACGAATCCCCATCTTGTTGTAATGTTGTCCGAAAGTAAAGCCTTTCCAGCCTTTCTCTACAATAAATGCACTAATACCACGAGTACCTATATCTGGTGTAGTAACTGCAAAAACAATATAAATATCAGCTTCACCACCATTAGTAATGAAGATTTTTTCACCATTTAAAATATAATAATCGCCTTCTAAGACAGCAGTAGTCTCAGTACCACCGGCGTCACTTCCAGCATTCTCCTCAGTTAAACCAAATGCACCAATCTTCTCTCCCGTTGCTAATGGAACTAAATATTTTTGTTTTTGTTCTTCTGTTCCATAAGCAGCAATTGGATATGCACCTAAAGATGTATGAGCAGAAAGAATTACGCCTGTCCCACCATCCACTCTTGATAATTCCTCAACAGCGATTGCGTAGCTGATTACATCTAGCCCTGCTCCACCGTATTCTTTTGAATATGGAATCCCCATCATACCCATATCAGCTAGTTCTTTAATTTCTTCTGAAGGAAACTTATTTTCCTGATCCAACATAAATGCAATAGGCTTAATTTTCTCTTCAGCAAACTTTCTGATTCTTATCCTCAAATTTTCATGTTCTTCCGTAGTCTTGAAAAACATAAACACACCTCCCCTTTAATTAACACAGTTCATAACTATGATTCTTTAATTGACTTTATCAACTTATCTAGTTATCTTTTATTTGTGAAAGTTATCTAATTAAATGTATTACTTAAAAGTATACCTAAACCGTATAACTTTATTGTATACCTAAAAAGTATACATTTCAATCCTAATTTTAACTTTTTTATAAATCCCCCCCATAAAATCCTATTATTTATTCTAAAGTTATAATATTTCTGTCTACATATTCTATGTATATATAATCCTATTACTAAATATTACAATTAAAACTAAGCCTATAGCTATAGGCATACAATATGAAAACTTAAAATATGCACTGGAAAATAAACTTTCTATAAAATACTTAATTCTTTAGAAATTAAGGATTAATAATTAAGAATGAAAAATTTAGGATGAAATTCACTATTAGTGAATTTCTAAAATAGAATTTATTCTAAAAAACTCCAAAGGCTTTAGCCATGGAGTTTTAACCATAATTCTTCATTTTTAATTCATTATGAAAAATTTTCCTTATGGAAATTAAAATATCGTATAAATTAAACTTTAATTGTGTAACCCCATATTTATAAGAGACTCTAGATGACTTAATAAAATAGTAAAAGTTATGGACTAATCCATAACTTTTACTATTTTATATATAACTTTATTTACATCATTCTCATATTCAAATTTATATGCACTATTCACATATTTTACAAATGAAGCTAGCCAATGAAATCTTAGCCTATAAAATACTTCTACATTTCCACCTATCTTATCATAATTGCTCTTATGAATACATCTTGAATTATACCACTCAACGATATTATCTTCTTTAGTCACAATAGATTGCACTCTATCACAAGGCATACCTTCTAATAAATAGTTATTCATAGCATCAAATATATCTATTACATTACTGGGATGTTCTTTTTCCTTTGACATAAGACCACATTTAACCCCATTGTCCCTATAAAATTTAGCTGCTATGTCCTCAACCTCTTCTCCATAAATTTCTTTAAGCTTAGTTATTATAAAAGCTTGACGAGTTTCTGCATTAGTTATTTTATTTTGAAGCCATCCATGAATATTAGTTAGATCTATAACCTCTTCTAATTGTTTGTCTGTATCTATCATTTCACCATAAACTTTAGATTCATTTATTATAGCTTCTGCTTTTTCACCATACTTTTCTATATAAGCTTTAATAAAAGCTCTTTCTATATCCTCAAATAAAATAATTTTATTAAATAACCATTTATGTATTGGAGCTAAAAATGCACTCATATTTATTCCTCCTGTATTATCAAATTTGTTTATATGTTATCACGTTATCATAAAAATAACCGTAACATAGGTTACGGAGATTATTTTATAGGTAAAACTTCAAATATTAATGTGACTATACATAGTATACTGACCAATACCCATAATATTAAAAACATTATACAAATATATTCTGCTAATGCTCTTAAAATTTTAAAAGGTAACACTATAAAAATTAATGATGTACATATAGCTACTATGCTTCCATATAATATAATATTAAAAATTTCTCCTATTAAAATTATTAAGCTATAATTCATATTATAAAACCTCACTCTATAAATATAGCTAAAATAGCTTTATATAATATATAGTAGAGCAAAATTTTATATATGTTCTTAATAACTAGCCAATATGCTGGTCTATTTTGAATTATACTATCTCGTTACAGCTTACTTTAAGTACAACTACAATTTGGAATCTTTGTATCAATATAACACAAAATATTCATGGCATTTTGACTAGTTATTTTATTTCAGACATCTGAAATTATTTTTCCATTATATATTTTAATGGATCTACAGCTTCTCCATTTACCCTTATCTCAAAATGAAGATGAGGCCCTGTACTGTTTCCTGTATTTCCTATATCAGCTATATGCTGTCCTTTAGAAATACTCTCTCCCTCATTTGCATAAAGTTTATTGCAATGAGCATACAAAGTTTCTACATCATTATCATGTGATAAAATAATTACATTACCATAACCATTTAAAACCCCTGAAAATGTTACCTTTCCATTAAAAGCAGCTTTTATTGGAGTATTTTCATTTGCAGCAATATCTAATCCCTTATGTATAGTACCCCATCGTTCTCCAAAATATGAGGTAATAACCCCATTAGCAGGCACATAAAGCTGTTTTTCTAAAAATGCAACTGTAGAATCTTCATAATCTAAATTAATAACTGGCTTTGCTTTTTCTATTTTAGTTATAGTAAAAGTTATTAATTTTTCCTCATTATTATTATGGTATATAATATTATTTGCTATTTGTTCACTAGTCATTACTGAACTTAAATTACATTTTACTTTTTCATAAGAAATGTTATTATTTGTATCTATACTTTCTATATCTTCAAGCTTTGCTGTATCTATATATTTGTCTTTTACCTTTTTTAACGCTTCATCTCCTGCCTTATTGTTTTTCACGAATCCAATTAGCTTTTCATCAGATTTCATTGCATAGGCATCGACAACTATGTAGTTTGAAAGCATATTTTTTAATTGTTCCTCTGTAAAAAATTTGTCTATATCAATTTTACCTTTTTCAAATCTAAAGTACTCTTCTAATTGAATTTCCTTAAAAGCTGTCTCTTCTTTTAGACTATTATAAGCATCATCTACGCAAAATTTATCTTTTACATAAGCTACAGCTCTATCTTCACTATATACCACATACCCGTTGTAATCTAAACTATTAAGAAGTAACATATAGCTTACTGCAATTATAGTTACTGCAACTACTATAATCTCCTTAATATGACTTTTAATCTTTTTCAAGCTATACCTCCTTTCTAATAGAATAATATTCCCCTATAGATAATTTTTAAACATAATATAAGTATTTAGGTAATTTTCATAATTTAAATTTAACTATGTGGTATACTAAGTATGAGAGAAAAAAATATATGCTGTTTTAAAGTAATATTAAAATCTGCATAATTAACAATGGTCCTCTCTCAATTGTCAGTTGATTAAGCCGATAATAAAATGAATAATATTTTAAAACAATGCAAATAATTATGTTGGTATTTTATACTAAAAGTGAGGGATGGTACATGAGTACTTTCATGTTTAAGAATAAAGATTTTGGATATACACCTGTAAGCAATGTCTTTATAGATAAATATATGGCTGCAGCTAGGGGAGAATATGTAAAAGTATATCTACTAGGACTTAAATATTGTGTAAGCGGAGAGTTAGGTGCTAACTCTGCAGTAATTGCAAATACTTTATCTCTTTTAGAAACAGACGTATTAAATGCGTGGAATTATTGGAGTGAAGTAGGCGTTATAAAGATGGCTGCTATAGATAATATGAGCAACTATACTATAGAATTTTTAGATTTAACTAATAACCTTGAAGATACCAATAAAAAGATTGATATTCTTAAAGAATTAAATAACAATTCAATTAAGGATATGCTTCAAGATATAGAAAAACTTATAGGAAGAACCTTATCTCCTAAAGAAATTGAAATATATTTAGGATGGCAAAAAGATTTTAACTTTTCACCTGAATTAATACTTCTTTTAATACAATACTGTATATCTAAAGGTAAGGTTGATTACAGATATTTTGAAAAAATTGCCATGGCATGGCATGATGATAAAATTCAAACTGTTGAAGATGCTCAAAGTTTCATTAAAAAACACGAAGATAAATGGGTTAACATAAGAAAAATTTTAAAATATCTAGGTATTAATACACCGGAGATTATGAAGCCTCAAGAAGAAATGCTTACCAAATGGTTAACAGTTTATAAATTTCCTTTAGATATTATATATAAGTCCTGCGACATATGTTTTGAAAGGCTTAATAGAGCAGACTTTAAATATATAGATGGAATATTAAATAGCTGGTTTAGAGATGGAATTTCAACTTTAGAGGATATAGAAAAGAAAGATAGAAAGAAATTAACTCATAAGCCTATAGTTAACAACAATTTATCAAATAAAGGCACCTTCAACAATTATGAACAAAGATCTTATAACTTTGAAGAATTAGAGAAACAATTACTAGGATGGGATAATAATGATTAAACAACATCATTCTGAAATAATGAAAATTTATGAAGATATTCGTAAATCTGAAGAAGATGCTTTAAAGTTAAGAAAAGAAGAAATTGAACAAAAATTACCTATGGTTATAGCAATAGAGGACGAAATAAAAAAACTTTCTTTGAAATTATCCTTGGCTGCAATAAAATCTATGGATAACAAGGAAACCTTTATAGATTCTATAAAAGAAAAAATTATAGATCTTAGAATGAAAAAAGGTGAACTATTGGCTTCTAATGGATATGACGTTAATTACTTAGCGTTAAAGTATAGATGTAATAAATGTAAGGACACAGGATATATCTATATAGATAAGTGTAGTTGCTATAAACAATATTTAGTTCAACTTTATTACAATAACTCAGATTTAAAGCATTTACTTAATAAAAATAACTTTAATAACTTTAACATAAATTATTTTAGTAATAAATTAAATAATAATGAAAAGGTCAGTTCTAGATCAAATATGGAACGTAACTACGAAAGAGCTGTAGAATTTATAAAAAACTTTAATGATATTGAAGATAATTTACTTTTTTACGGTAATTCAGGAACTGGCAAAACTTTTTTATCTCATTGTATTGCTAAAGAACTTATTGAGAATGGGTATTTTGTAGTTTACAAAACCTCTGATGATTTAATTTCTGCTTTAAAAGAAGTTAAATTTAATAACAACAGTAATATGGAAGACTGTCTTATAAATTGTGATTTGCTTATAATTGATGACTTAGGTACAGAGCAAATCTCAGATTTCTCTAAAAAAGAGCTTTTTAATTTACTTAATACAAAGCTTTTAAAGCAAAAGAAAATGCTTATCTCCACTAATTATGCATTAAGCGAATTATCAGATGTTTATTCTGAAAGATTTACTTCAAGATTATTCGGTAATTTTAGTCTTTTTAAATTTTATGGAAATGATATTAGAATATTAAAAAAATCTAAAATAAAAAAGGTAACATAAAAATTATGTTACCTTTTTTATTTTAATTTTTTATTTTTTTAGCTAATATTGCTGCACCAATTGCGCCAGCATATCTAGCTAATTTATCTGATTTTACTTCACTATTTAACTTATTACAAAGACTTTCTATAATATAGTCACATTCGCATAGACCACCAGTTAAAAAATATTTTTCTCCTTCATCATGCTTTTTACACAATGAAGATACCTTTGTAACTACTGAGTCAATAATTGCAAATGCTATATCCTCTCTTTTTTTCCCACTTCCTATAAGACTTATAACTTCTGACTCTGCAAAAACAGTACACATTGAACTTATTGTAGTGTTTCCTCCCTTGGAAGCTAAATTACATAATTCTTCTATATCTACTGATAATATATTAGACATAATTTCAATAAATCTTCCTGTGCCTGCAGAACATTTATCATTCATTATGAAATTTGTAACCATATTATCTTTAACAGTTATGATTTTAGTATCTTGTCCACCTATATCAATTACAGTACAATCTTCCCCTAAAAGATATGACGCTCCCTTACCATGACAGGTTATTTCCGTTACTGACTTATGTGCATAAGGTACTGAAACTCTTCCATATCCAGTCGCCACTACTTTTCTATTTTCTTCATATATACACATAGATTTTAATTTCTCATCTATGGCCTTTGATGTTTCAATACTGCTCCATCCTGTAGGCATAACAAAAGTATCTTTTAAATTATCATCTTCAAATATAGCTACCTTAGCAGCAGTAGAGCCTATGTCTATTCCTATATAGTACACACTTATCGTCTCCTTTTAAAGCATTTCAATAAATGCAGCCATACGAGTTTTAAGTTGTCCAATATCTGAAGTAGAATAGTCTGTCTCTATATTCATATATGGTATTTTCATTTCTTCATTCACAAACTTCTTAATTCTATGAGTCTCAACGTTATAAGTATGACAAGCTTGTAATGTTATATCTATAACACCATCAACTGAGAACTCATTAACTAGCTGGCTGATTAAATCTAGTCTACCATCATTTGGTGCCATAACTGAACATGGAATACTTAAATATTTTTCTGCTAATGCATCAATTGGATTTTTTGTTTCATCAACCAGCCTAATTTTTTCTTTAATTCCAGAACAGTTCTCAAAACAAACTACTACTCCACCACTTTCTTCAATGGCAGTTAAAACTTTATCTGCTACTCCGCCTATAGGACAACCAGTAATTAATATTCTCGGTCCATTTTTATAAGTATCTTTCTTTGCATCATAATTAGCTTTTATGTCTTCTATTGTTTCTCTTAACATTCTATTTTGTTCTTTTTTATCAAAAGTGTAGTGAGTTGCATCTATTATTTTATGAAGTTGTAATCCACTTATTGGTGCTGGATTTAATTTTGCTAATGAATAAAGATCTTTTAACACATTTCTTTCTTCGTTACGAATTTTAATTGCTTCTTTAAGTGCTTCCTCTGTTATTTTAACATCAAATTGATCTTCAAGTCTTTCCATAAAATATTTAATTTCTTCTTTCCATACTTTAAGAGCATGTTCTCTATTAGTGTTTTGAGGTAATTGCATAACATGCAGTGGTTTTATTTCTTCTAGATATTCATACATTTTCTTTTTTCCATCACAAGTAGTTTCTCCTACTATTAAATCTGAAAAATATGTATATGGGCACTTGTCCGTTAATGCAAATCCATAGCTTGCTTTTATAAGTGGACATAAGTTTTTAGGTAAATGTTTTTCCGCATCTGGAATAGTTTCTTCACTAACAGCGCAAAGACTTATTGGATATGCACCTGCTGCATATATAGCCTCTACTGGTGCAAAAGTACAAAATGTACCTACTACCTTTTGTCCTTTATCTTTTAACTCTTTAACTTTAATAAAGCCATTTCTTCTTGTTTCATTAAACTCTTCAAAGTTTTTTGGTAAATTATTCATTACAAACCCTCCAAATATATAATATATGAGTAAAATATTATCTAGTCTTTATAAACACTTGAACTTTAATATCTGTAGCTTTAATAGTTTTACTGTTTTTTTATGAAATAAAATTATTAATACTAAATCTTTTACCAGTTATTTTTGATTACAATTTAAAAGCTCAACTATATGTAGTTGAGCTTTTAAATACAAAAGGAAAATTTTAATTAAAGGATAAACGACTATAACCAACTTCGTCTTGAGTTAATGTTAACATATATTTTGATAATTGTGAATTTTTGTTTTTCAATGATTATACACTTATCTATAGATATATTAAATATAGGGTTCCACAATAAAGATTTAACTTATACATGATTTTAATTTCAATAACAAAAATTCTTTCTATGAATTAAAAATTAAGAATGAAAAATGAAGAATTAAGGTCAAAACTTTACTGCTAAAGCTTTTGGAGTTTTTTAAAAATAAATTTTGTTTTAAGAAATTCATCTCTAGATTATTTTTATAGTATTTCTTCATAACGAAAAAAACTTGAATGTTTCCATTCAAGTTTTTCATGGAGCTGGCAATAGGAATCGAACCTACAACCTGCTGATTACAAGTCAGCTGCTCTACCGTTGAGCCATGCCAGCAATTATGGCGACCCAGAAGGGACTCGAACCCTCGACCTCCGGCGTGACAGGCCGGCACTCTAACCAACTGAGCCACTGGGCCATATTATGGTGGTCGCAACAGGGATCGAACCTGTGACCCTCTGCTTGTAAGGCAGATGCTCTCCCAGCTGAGCTATGCGACCATAATGGTGACTCCTAGGGGAATCGAACCCCTGTTACCACCGTGAAAGGGTGGTGTCTTAACCGCTTGACCAAGGAGCCAATGACGACTTTTTTATTTTTTATAAAATGGAGCTGGCAATAGGAATCGAACCTACAACCTGCTGATTACAAGTCAGCTGCTCTACCGTTGAGCCATGCCAGCAATTATGGCGACCCAGAAGGGACTCGAACCCTCGACCTCCGGCGTGACAGGCCGGCACTCTAACCAACTGAGCCACTGGGCCATATGTGGTGGTCGCAACAGGGATCGAACCTGTGACCCTCTGCTTGTAAGGCAGATGCTCTCCCAGCTGAGCTATGCGACCACTAATGGTGACTCCTAGGGGAATCGAACCCCTGTTACCACCGTGAAAGGGTGGTGTCTTAACCGCTTGACCAAGGAGCCATATGTCATTTTGCTTTTGTTAGGTCGGTGCTTTCTGCACACCCGACAAGTAATATAATACCTAAAATCCTTAACAATGTCAACAATTTTTCAAAAAAAATTTCACTTTTTATCATAAAAGCTCATTTAATATGATAAACCTAGATAAATCAACAACTTTACTGACACTTTTCTCTAAGAAAAAAGTCATAATTTGAAATTTATTATAAAATTTTAAAATAAATTTATATACTTCTTCACAATATATATTCTATTCTGGATTAAATAATTTATGACTAATATGCCATAAATTATTTATTGATGATTACTTGATGGTTTTATTAGTAATACTTATAATAAGTTTAACATTATTTTTTCTTTTTAGAAAGGAGATTTTATTTTGAAACATGACCTTATTATAGTTGGTGGCGGTGCTTCAGGAATTATGGCTGCTATTATAGCAAAAGACCTGGGCATAGATGTAGCTATATTAGAAAGCAATGATAGAATAGGTAAGAAAATTCTTACAACAGGAAATGGAAGGTGTAATATAACCAATAAAAACATAAATGTTTTAAGGTATCATAGTGAAAATAAAACTTTTTTTAATAAGGTCTTTGAAAGCTTTACATTAAAAAATACCGTAGATTTTTTTAATTCAATTGGTTTGTATTTAGTTACCTTAGATAGTGATAAAATGTATCCTATGTCCTTGCAAGCTTCTTCTGTACTGGATGTTTTTAGATTTGCTTTAGAGGAAAGGGAAGTTCCTATTTATTTAAATCATAAAGTAAAAGAAATAAATTATAAGAACAAATTTATTATAAATTGTAATAATGAAGAAAACTTTGTTTGCAGCAAGCTTTTACTTTGTACAGGAGGAAAAAGCGCACCTAAAACTGGTTCTGATGGTTTTGGTTTCACCTTAGCTAAAAAACTAGGACATAATATAATAAATCCTATTCCAGCTCTTGTGCAGCTTAAATTAAATCATAATAAGTTAAAAGCACTATCTGGTGTCAAATTTGATGGAAATGCACATATATATGTAGATAATAAATTAAGGAGAAGTGAGTTTGGAGAGATATTATTTACGGATTATGGTATTTCTGGCCCTCCTATCCTTCAACTTAGTAGAATTGCTTCTTATAATTTATCTAAAGGAAAAGATATATCTTTAAAAATTGATATGATGAGTAATTTTTCAAAAGATGAATTAAAGAGATTTTTAGAAAATCATTTTGGAACATATTCATATAGATCTATACATGATGCCCTTATAGGTATAATCAACAAAAAAATTATTCCTATAATACTTAAAGAATCTAATATTGATAATATACATAAGCCTTGTTGGTCATTAGAATGGGAAGAAAAAGAAGCGTTATTATCCTTATTAAAAGAATGGACATTTAAAGTAAGTGGTACTAACTCTTTTGATAATGCACAAGTTACAGCTGGTGGTGTAGATACAAAAGAAGTAGATGAGAACACCTTACAATCAAAAATAGTTCCTAATCTATATTTTGCTGGAGAGATATTAGACGTAGATGGAGATTGTGGTGGTTTTAATCTTCAATGGGCATGGAGTTCTGCCTCAGTGGCAATCAAAAGCCTCAAAATGTCAGAATCATAATAAATACTAATTATTGTGCTCAAATAGATATTAATAACTAGTACTATAGAAGATAACCAAATATATATCTAAAAGACTAAAAGACTTCACATAGGTATAATATTATTCCTTTAAAATAGTTCTTTCT
Organism: Clostridium sp. Marseille-QA1073; assembly: GCF_054863625.1. NCBI lineage: Bacteria > Bacillati > Bacillota > Clostridia > Eubacteriales > Clostridiaceae > Clostridium > Clostridium sp. Marseille-QA1073. The sequence goes on from NZ_JBSVQM010000007.1 coordinate 113,969, forward strand.
ATGAGTGAAGAATTTATAATCTATAAACAAACTTTAAAAGTAAAAAAGCTAGTCTTATAGACTAGCTTACTTATATTTACTTATTTAAAGCTTCTAATAATTTTTCTAGATCTAATCCATGAACTGTAGCTGCTTCTTCTAAAGTTTCTGCTTGTGCTGATGGACATCCTACACAACCCATTCCAAAACTCATTAATACATCTACAGAATTTGGATGTTGTCTTACAACCTCACCTATTGTCATATCTTTAGTAATTTTCATAAATAACACCTCTTCCATTAATTATATATTAGGCATCTTTGACCATTTATTTTAGATACCTTATTATTATCTTCTTATATGTTTTTTTTATCCTTATTGATTAACTTTATTATACAACACAAATTCAAAAAAAACTGTAACTTTTGTTACAATTTTATATTTTAAATAAAAATTTATATACTTATTACTTCATATAATAGAATAACATCCCATTTTAGGATGCTATTTTACTATTTAAATAACGTCTTTTTTTGTAAAGATTAAATTACTTATAATTAATAATGCTGCTACATATGCAATTATTATAGCTAATGAAAAACCTAAAGTTGCACCTTCAATAGGAGGAAGTCCAGCACCACTTATTAGAGTATTTGAGTCATAGGCTGCAAGATTTAAATGACCAAATATAATGTATTTAGACCACCAATAATTTTTAGTTAACATCATTATTGGTACACCTACTGAACTTGCTATAATTGATGTACTTAGAGCTATTCCAATTCCTTTAAAAATCGTAGCTAAACTAAAGGCTAAAGTTATATAAAATATATCTTTTGGTATTGAATATAGTACTATTTTTATTAATATAGGTAAAGTATATCCACTTGCTGCTTTTGTACCAAAGAAAGCTATACCTACTATTGATGATGAAATAAATATAACAACATAACTAACTAATAAGAATAATATCACAGTTATATATTTTGAAAATAATATAGCGGTTCTATTCCATGGACGTATTAAAAGTTGCTTTATAGTTCCGTCCTTCCATTCATCAGTAAATATCTGTGCTCCTAATATCATTGCAAACATACCTATAACAGAGCTACCCCACATAATTGATACTTGTATAAAACTTATGTAATCTGTATTTACACCTTTACTAGGACTTATAAATTTAATTACAATTGCTGATGCTATAACTATAACACTCATAAATATATAAAAATATGGTGCTGTTCGTTTTGTATTTACCTTCATAATTTCATTTCTAATAAGTTGAATAAAACCCATAGTCTATTTCCCCTCCTTAGTCATGCTTAAGAATACTTCTTCTAAGGATTGAGTAATTTGTTTTACTTCATAAATTTTCAATCCACCATCAATTAATCTATTTATAATTAATGGAATTTCATCTCTTTTTAAATTAATTACAATTCTATTTTTTTCTACTTTGACAACACCAACAGAATTTATTAATTTTTTAGCTAAATCTATATTATCAACTTCAATTTCTACATCTAACTTTTCTTCTAAACTATTATTTTCATTTTTAATAGTACGTTCTCCTATTAATTTACCTTCTTGAATAACTATTATATTATCACAAATAAGTTCTACTTCTGATAATAAATGACTTGAAATTATTATAGATATATTTTCTTTTTTAGCTAAATATCTTAAATATTCACGAAGCTCATGTATTCCCTCAGGATCAAGTCCATTAGTTGGTTCATCTAATATAAGAATTGATGGTTTATGTAAAAGTGCCTGTGCTACTCCTAATCTTTGCCTCATTCCTAGAGAATAAGTTTTTACTTTTTTATTTATTGCATCTTCTAACTTAACAAGTTTAACAATTTCATTTATTCTCTCTTGTGACACTGAAGTTTTTCTCATTCTTGCAAAGTGAATCAAGTTTTTCATTCCACTCATATATTTATATAATTCAGGATTTTCAATAATTGCACCTATATGCTCTAAAGCTTTAATTTTATCTTTTTTAACATCATATCCTTCAATAAAAATATCACCTTTATCTATTCCTATAAGCCCAACCATCATACGGATTGTTGTTGTTTTACCTGAGCCATTAGGCCCTAAAAACCCATAAATTTCTCCTCTCTCCACAGAAAAGGAAAGGTCTTTAATTATTTTTTTCTTTCCAAAAGACTTATAGACATTTTTAACCTCAACTACCTTATCTGACATATTGTCTCACATCCATTTCCTTGTTTTGTAAAAAACTATTTGTCTTAAAACTTATATCTTTGTGTCTAAAATACCTTATACTTTAAGTCCATGTCCATTTTATAACTTTTGCTTAATACATACCATTAATATAAAATTACAATAATATTAAATTATTTTAATATAACATAATCTTTAGAATTAAATCATAATATTTTTTTAGTTTTATTGATAATATATAATTTTTCAAAAAATAATAAAAAGCACATAAAAATTATGTGCTTTTTATTATAATTCACTTACAATCATTGTTTGATCTCTTCTTGGTCCTACAGATACTATTGATGTTTTAACACCAGTGAATTCTTCTAATCTTTTTAAATATATTTTTGCATTCTCTGGTAATTCTTCATAAGTCCTGGCATTTGCAATACTATCATCCCAACCATCAAACTCTTCGTATATTGGTTCACACTTAGCAAGATCTTCTAAGCTTGCTGGAAAATAATCTATAATTTTATCCTCAAATTTATATCCAACACAAACCTTTAATTTTTCAAGTCCTGCTAATGTATCTATTTTAGTTACTGCAAAACTTGTAAGTCCTGACACTCTTGCTGCTGTTTTTAATATTACAAGGTCTAGCCAACCACATCTTCTGCTTCTTCCTGTTGTTGTCCCATACTCATGACCTTTTTCTCTTATCCAATCGCCAACTTTATCATTTAACTCTGTTGGAAATGGTCCTTTACCAACTCTTGTAGTATATGCCTTAACTACACCAACGGCACTATTTATCATTGTTGGTCCAATTCCTGTACCAACACATACTCCTCCAGCAGTAGTATTCGATGAAGTTACATATGGATATGAACCAAAATCTATATCAAGTAATGTACCCTGTGCTCCTTCAAATAAAACTTTTTTATTTGATTTTATAGCATCAAATATTCTAACTGATGTATCTTGCACATAAGATTTTAATCTTTTACCATAATCTAAATATTTAGCATAAACTTCATCTAAATTTAAAGCTTCTCCACCATAAAGCTTAGTTATAGCTTTATTTTTAGTAGGTAAATATTCTTCTAATTTAGTTCTTAAAACTTCAGGCTTTACAAGGTCACAAACTCTTATTCCATTTCTATCAACTTTATCACTATAACAAGGTCCTATTCCCTTACGAGTAGTCCCTATATCATTTTTACCCCTAGCTTCTTCTTTTAATTTATCTAATACCTTATGATATGGCATTATAACTTGTGCTCTATCACTCACTATTAATCTATCTGGAGTTATGTTCTCTCCTAATCCTTCTAAGTATTCTATCTCTTTAAATAATGCTTCAGGATCTACAACTACTCCATTGGCAATTATATTTAATTTTTCTTTATATAATATTCCTGAAGGAATTAGATGAAGCTTATATTGCTTATCCCCTACCTCAACAGTATGACCTGCGTTATTTCCTCCTTGGAATCTAACAACTACATCTGCTTTTTCTGCAAGGTAGTCTGTCATTTTACCCTTACCTTCATCTCCCCATTGAGCTCCTAAAACCACAAATGATGACATTCTAATTCCTCTCTTTCGTAAATTTATTTTCTTATCATAATTTTCATTGTTATATCTTAAAATAATCCTATTAATCCAATTGGTTTATAATGTTAAAAGGTTAAATGTCAATCTTTAGTATACCCAACTATAAAATATTATTTAAATTCTCCGTACTATTTACCTAAAATTTATATTATCAAAGTGATAGAATTCAGTTAATATAATTGCGAACATCTTTTTATATTTTGAATCAACATACGTAATATATTAATAAAAATTACTTAGATTAGAATCTATTATTATGAGTTACTTATGAAGCTTTTATATATATTAAGATTATCTAAACTCCATATTCGCTCAGAAAAGCTACCTATTTCAGTCTCTTTTAATGCTTTATTCATATCGTACATTCTAGCATCAATTATATCTAAGTGATGTAAAAGTTCAGCCTCTGGTATCATAGGTTTTTTGGGACTTCCATACTCAGGTTCATAGTGATGTGTTAAAATCATATGTTGTAAAAGCATCACTACTTCTTTATCAGCCTTTACTTCTATACCAGCTTTTTCTACCAAGTTAATACCTAATATAATATGCCCTAAAAGCTGTCCTTCTATTGTATACTGAGACACTATTCCTAAATTACTAGCACTCATTTCATATATCTTAGCAATATCATGAAGTATTACACCTGCATATAATAAATCTTTATTTAAATGAGTGTATATTTCTAATAATTTTTCACCTGCTTTTAACATTGTAGTAATGTGATATAAAAGTCCACCTTTTACTGCATGATGATTAGATTTTGCAGCAGGATAATGAAATAACTTATCTCCACAACTATCTATAATTTTTTCTGTTATATTTCTAATATCTTTATTTTCTATTTTACAAATATAATCTAAAACAACTTCATACATATCTTCAGATTTGTGTGGTGCAGTAGGAACAAACTCTTCTATATTAATATCATCACTATCATTTATTGTTCTTATCTTATCTATTTTTAACTGAAGCTTTCCTCTATATTCATTTACTATACCTCTAACTTTTACTAACATATTTTCACTAAATAATGTTTCAAGTTCAGGCGAAACTTCCCAAAGCTTTGCATTTATTTCACCTGTACTATCAGTTAAATTAACATCTAAGTATTTATTAGTAGTGCTATTGTTAGTTAACTTACATTCTACCGATTTTATTAAATAATAATTCTCTATTTTATCGCTCTTTTCAAATTCGTTTATTTTCTTAATCATAAAATCTCCATTTCTCTTATATTCCATACTATATCTCCTTAAAATTAATCAATAATAATTATTCACGTCTATTATTAATATTATAATATATTATATAACCTTCTACATGAAAATATATTATAATTAATTGTTTCAAATTCTTTATTATACTTATCTAAATTAAATCACAATTTCACATACTTAAAAAAACATTTTATCTTTAGATGTTTCTTCTAAAGAATAAAATGTCTAAATTAACTATTGCATAAGTTTATATATTATAAATAATATTGCTGCTATTAATGCTATAGTAAAGAGTACCTTCCAGCCACTTATAGGAGTTTCTCCTTGTATTTCTCCTGTTTGACCATTTATATAATATTTATAAACTTTATTCTTAAAACTATAACTTGAAATCCATATAGGAAGTAATATATGTTTAAATTTTACATCTTTAAAAGAAGTCTTTATATTTACCTCTCTAACTTCATTAGCATCTATTTTATCAACTACATCTGAATATATTATATCGTTTATCTGCTCTTTAGCACTATTAAATCCAGTAACATGGTCTATTCCATAACGCTCAGCATAAAAGCCAGATATAAACTCAGGATTATAATGAATTAATTCTTTTAAATCATATGATTTAATTTTGTTCATTAAAACTCCATCAAGCTGGGTAGAAGCTTCTATAAGTATATCATCAAAAAATTTATTATAGTTTCCTTCAGTATATTCCCATTTGATTCGTCTTTCTTGTCTTGTCTTAGCAACTTGTTTACCATTTTCATTTTCATAATAAGTTACTGTAACATAATAATATGTTCCTGCTTCCGCTGTGTATGTAGAGTACGTTTCTGTATCATATGTCCAAAATGGAATATATATTCCTTTAAGCTTATCACTTTGATATCCATATTTTAATGCTCTAGGAGCAAAAAAATGTTTTACTATCCATTGATTAAACTTATCTTTAGCTTCTTTATCTCCCATTTTAAATGGTATAAGTGATTCTGGTGCTATATTACTTTCTTCTCTTTTAACTATATGTGAAGAGCCACAAAAGGCACAAAATTGAGCGGTGTTATTTTTTCCCAAAATAGTTTCTGCACCACAGCTATCACAATGTATAACCCTAGTTTCTGTACCCCAATCAGTGTCTTGTTTATCGACAGTACTATAAAAATCATGCTCCTCTATATTTCCACCTTCAACTTCAATCTCTTTATTATTTGAACAATAAGGACATGTTAACATCTTTATATTAGGATCATAAATCATGTTAGCACCACAACCACTGCAAGTAAATTTATCAGTATCTTTTTTTGACTTTACCTCATCATCAATTTGGCTATTCATAGTATCCCCCTAATATCTAAGATTTAGTTCCACATTCTGGACAAAACTTAGCATTTAGATCAAGTTCTGCATTACAATTTGAACATAATTTATTTGTATTTTGAGATGCACCACATTCAGAACAAAACTTAGCTCCCTCTTGTATATCAGCATTGCATTTTATACATTTAATTTTTGAGTTTATAGTTTCTCCACACTCAGGACAGAACTTAGAGTTTTTATCAATTTCTGTATTGCATTTTTTACATTTTACTGTCTCTCTAGCACTCACAGCTTGATTAGAATTTAAAGTATTAAGAGCACTATTCATCATAGTTCCTATAGCAGAGCCTGCTCCTAATCCTGCACCCATTCCTGCAAATCCATTACCTTGATTTTGTGCTGCATCTCTTATTGCTTCAGATGCTTGATATTTAGCATATTGATCAATATTGCCTATAACTCCCATAGAAGTTCTCTTATCTATAACTTTTTCAACTTCTTCTGGAAGAGATATGTTTTCTATAATAATATTTGTAAGACTAAGTCCAATAGCTTCAAAACGAGACTTTAATTTAATGGTAGATTGTTCTCCAAGCTCATCATAATATCTGGCAATATCTAACGCTGCTATATTGGTTTCTGCAAGTAAATCTGAAATTCCAGAAACAATTAGTCTTTTTAACTGTCCATTTATATGTTCTGTATCAAAAATTTCACTAGTACCAAATATTTCTTTCATAAATATTACTGGATCTAAAACTTTAAAAGAATAAATTCCAAAAGCTCTAAGTCTAAGCATTCCAAATTCAGCATCTCTCATCATCACTGGATTTGTAGTACCCCATTTTTGATCCGTAAATTGCCTAGTATTTACAAAATATACTTCTGCTTTAAAAGGAGAATTAAAACCATATTTCCATGATTTTAGTTTTGTTAATATAGGTAAATTCTGTGTAGTAAGCTCATATAATCCGGGAGTAAATACATCTGCAATCTGCCCTTCATTTACAAATATAGCTACTTGTGATTCCCTAACTGTTAACTTTGCACCCATTTTTATTTCTTTGTTCATTACTGGAAATCGATATACAATAGTATCTAAATTACTATTTGTCCATTCTATTACCTCTATGAATTGACTTTTTAAGAAATTAAATAATCCCATAATAAATCCTCCTTTTAACTATAGTTGTCAATGTTTAAGCTTATAAATTAAAGACTTGCATTAACTTAAAATTTATATAATTAATTCAATTCTATCATATGACTTTCCTGTTATCTATATAAGTAAAATAATTGTTCAAAAGTCATTATATTATGAAATAAAAATACATAGCATTTTAGCTATGTGTTTTTATAGATTACATTTAGCCATGGATTAAGCCTTAAAGTAATATATCTATATATTTATTTCTTAGGAAATTATTTAAATGTTTTCTTCTTTATCACTAGCTACTAATTCTAGTTCAGCATTTCTAACTAATCTTTTATTATCTTCATCTTTGAACTCTTCTAGTATGAGTGTAACAATATCAACTAATATCCAAATACCAAATCCACCTAAAGTCAAAAGCATAATAATAGCAGTTCCTGCTTTTCCTACATAAAATCTATGAACACCTAGAAATCCAAATAAAATACATAATATTAAAGTAATATACCAACTTTTAATACTAACTTCTTCATATAAAATTTGGCCGCAATTTTTACATCTACTTAAATTTTCTTCATTGCTATAATTACACTTTGAACATATCATAAAACTATCTCCTCTATATAAGCTTCATTAATATAATTTATGATATGTTCATAATGTATATAACTGAAAATCCTTAAAATTTATCTAATAGAAACTTAAAAGTAATTATAATTCTTTCATAAAAAGGTAGACCTACTTAAAGGTCTACCTTATATTTATTTTAGTCTCATTTTCAAAATAAGTATTTTCGTCATACTGCGCCGTCAGAATTCCATTATATATAGAATCTATCGACTATCTAATGCAAAATATACTATCCATTTTTGACTAGTTATTTTCTTTCATATGGCCTAGTTAGAAAATAGTTGAGTTTCATATGCCTTTAAATCTGAATCTCTAAATACTATACCTACACCTATTTTCTTAAATTCTTTATTTAATATATTAGCTCTGTGACCAGGTGAATTCATCCACTGTCCAACTATGTAACTAGCTGTAACACTAGCTTTATCTCTACCTTGACTCATTTGAATATTTTCACCAGAGGCTGTCCAATTTGTATACCCATTAATTTTCATCAAATTAGAAGGACTTCCAGAGATAGGAGAATTGTGATCAAAGAAGTTATTCTCTAACATTTCAGCGGATTTAATTCTAGCTATTCCTCTTAGTTTTTCTTCCATAACAAGTGGAGCTAGTCCCTGTTTTTCTCTCTCTATATTACATAATCTTAAAACTTCATCTTCAACTGCGTTTAGATATTCATAGTTACCTGATTTTACAGTATTATTTGTAGTTTCCGTTTCCGGCTTAGAAGCTGGTTTTGAAGTTTGCTTTGGAGTTGATTTAGGAGTTGATTTAACATTTGATTTAGCAGCATTTTTATTTGAACTTACAGTCTCTTTTTTCACTGGTGAAGCTGCCGGCTTTTTACTTTCTTCAACTTTTTTATTATCTGTTACTGGCTTGCTTTGTTCTACAGTTTTATTAATAGCTACTGTATACTCTTGTACTTCACTAGTTGAGTTTTTATTATCATCTACTTTATTAGATTCAACCTTATTATCTGATACTTGTTTACTTAAAGTTTTATTATTAACCTCTTTTTTATCATCACTTTTTATTTTACTTTCTACAATTTTTGATTCTTGTTGAATTTCATCCTTAATAGATGTCTCCGTATCTTGTTTAGCGTTACTGCACCCACCTAATACAGCAGCTAAAGCTATAAGTATTACTACTACATTATTTTTTCTTCTTAGCATAAAAATTTCCCCCCTATGTATTTTTTATAAAGAAATTTAATGTTTGGTTTTAAGTATAATTGTATTTATCTTAAAATTCATTATTAAATCCTTTCCTATATGACCATATATAACCAGAATAAATACATAAATCAGAATATAAGAACAAATTTTACAATTCTTATATAAAAATCCACACCTTATAAGAATAATAGCCTAACCCCTCATTTCTTCCTGATATGGAGTATTAAATTTTTATTTATACAATAACATTTATCCAATAATAATCTTAATTTCCATAAACTTCTTGACATTATTTTTTTAAATTATTCATAAGTTTAGTTTTTTTATGATTTTAGCCATATAAAAAGGAAGTAGTTTCCTACTCCCTATGAATTATATCTAATGATCCAAACTTACTATATTGTCCAAGCCATGCTAATTTTACTGTACCTACAGGACCATTTCTTTGTTTAGCAATTATACATTCAGCTACATTTTTATCTTCACTTTCTTTATTGTAGTACTCATCTCTATATAAAAACATAACAAGGTCAGCATCCTGCTCAATAGAGCCTGATTCTCTAAGGTCTGAAAGCATAGGCCTATGATCAGCACGTTGTTCAGGTGCACGAGAAAGCTGTGATAATGCTATTACTGGACACTTCATTTCCTTAGCAATAGCTTTTATACTTCTTGATATTTCTGAAACCTCCTGTTGTCTACTTTCTCCACCACTTCCACTCATAAGCTGAAGATAGTCTATTAAAATCATATCTATTCCATGCTCCATCTTTAATCTTCTACATTTAGATCGCATTTCCATTATAGATACACCTGCTGTATCATCTATAAATATTTTTGCATCCGCCAGTGGTCCAGAAGCTCTTGCGATATTTTCCCAGTCCCTTTCATCAAGGTCTCCTGTTCTTAATTTAAGCATATCTACATTTGCTTCAGCACATAAAAGTTTATAGGCTAATTGTTCTTTACTCATCTCTAAAGAAAATATAGCAACACTTTTTCCTGCTCTAAGTGCAGCATGTTGAGCTAAGTTTAGTGCAAAAGTAGTTTTTCCCATAGAAGGTCTAGCTGCTATAAGAACCATGTCACCACTTTGAAATCCTGATGTCTTTTCATCTAGATCTTTAAATCCAGATGGTACACCTGTAGTTTCTCCTTTATTGTTATAAATTCTTTCTATTTCTTCAAAGCCTCTTTCAAGTACAGTACTCATAGGCTCAAAATCACTTGTATTTTTCTTTTCTGATATGTTAAATACATTCTTTTCTGCTAAATCTACTACTGCATCAACATCATCTTGCTTATTATAACTTGTTTCTATAATCTCTGTTGCACTTCTAATAAGTCTTCTTAAGATTGCCTTATCCTCAACAATTTGTATGTAAGAAGTAAGATTAGCAGTGGAAGGTACAGAACCACTTATTTCTGTAATATAAGATATCCCTCCTGCCTCATCTAGCTTTTCTGTGGATCTTAAATGCTCTATTAAAGTTATCATATCTACAGGTATATCCTTCTGATATAACTCTTTTATAGACTTAAATATAATTTTATGTGAATCTCTATAAAAATCTTCACTTTCTAAAGTCTCAGCAGCTTCAGCAATGGCAGCTTTATCTATAAGCATTGACCCTAGAACAGATTGTTCTGCTTCAAGATTATGAGGCATACTTCTAAGAGGTGCGTTCATGACATCATCTCCTTAAATACTCTTATACTAATTATAACCCTGCTAATAAAAGTTATAGCAGGGTTATAATTTATTTTTTAATTTAAATTATATTCGAATTTATATTAAAATACAATTTCTAATAGTTCTTCTATAGTTGATACAGCTATAACTTGTATATCAGAAAGACCTAGAGGCACTTCATTTATATTATCCTTAGGAATGATAACTGTTTTAATACCTTTTCTCCTAGCACCATATACTTTTTCAAATATTCCCCCTACTGGTTTAACCTTTCCTCTCAGTGATATCTCTCCTGTAATTGCTATATCCTGTCTTAATGGTTTATCTAGTAACGCACTTATAATACATACAGTTATAGCTACCCCAGCTGAAGGACCATCTATATTTCCTCCTCCAACTACGTTAACATGTATGTCATAATCCTTAATATCTTTATTTGTAATTTTTCTTATTACTGATGCTGCGTTAAACACTGAGTCTTTTGCCATGCTTCCAGCTGTTTCGTTAAACCTAACTACTCCTGCCCCCTTAGTTTTAGCTTCAAAAACTGAAGCCTCAATTTCTAAGGTTGAACCTAAATATCCAGCTACTCCTAAACCATAAATTTGACCTATTTCCTTATCATTAGCAAGAACTACTTCTTCATAAGGTTTTAATCTACTAATAGATATAACTTCCTGTAAAGCTTTCATGGTTATTGTAGTTCTATAACTGCTATCATCATCATTATTATATAATACATAACCATAAACATCAGCTAATATATTTACAGCTTTTCTTCCTTCAATAGTATACCTACTAATTTCTTTAGCTACATTTTCCTCAAGATTAACATTAAGCTTATTAGCTGCATTTTTAACTATATTCTCTATATCTCTTGGTGATAATGGTTCAAAATATACTTCAGTGCATCTTGATCTTAATGCTGGATTTATCTCACTAGGTTCTCTAGTAGTAGCCCCTATAAGTACAAAATCTGCTGGTGCACCATTATCGAATAAATATTTTATATACTTTGGAGTTTGTTCATCATCAGGATCATAATAAGAAGATGAAAATTCAACTCTCTTGTCTTCTAAAACCTTTAATAATTTGTTTTGAAGAATACTATCTAATTCTCCAATTTCATCAATAAATAATACCCCACCATGAGCATCTGTAACTAAGCCTGGCTTTGGTTCAGGAATTCCCACTTCTGCTAAATCCCTTTTACTTCCTTGATAAATTGGATCATGAACAGAGCCTAAAAGAGGATTTGCAATTTCTCTAGGATCCCATCTTAATGTTGTTCCGTCTACTTCAACAAATTTAGCATCTTCATCATAAGGAGTATGCTTAAGCTTTTTAGCTTCTTCTAAGGCTAATCTTGCAGCAGTAGTTTTTCCTACTCCAGGTGGCCCATAAAGTATAATATGCTGAGGATATGGAGAAGCCATTTTTGATATTAATGATTTTATTGCTCTTTCTTGTCCGATAATTTCTGAAAAACTTTCAGGTCTTAGCATAGACATTATATTTTTAGTAAGTTTCTTAGAGTCTAAAATCTCAAGTTCTGCATACTTTCTAAGAGTTTTTCCATTTTCAGGTCCCTTTTGTTTTTTAATTATCGAAAGCCTTACCTCATCTACATACTTATCTTGTTTTTCTATTAAATATTGTTCAACATCTTTTTCTATTTTATTTTGAACATATCTTTTAGCAACTATATCTGCTAACAATTTGCTTGTCTCTTCTAACACCTCTGATATATTAGTGCTATTAGGAACAATATCTATTCCTTTCCCATTACTTATAATCTTATTTGCTGCATATAATCTTCTATTAACATCATGACTATCTATGTGCTTTTGAAGCTTAAATTTAACTATTCTTGACTTTATAGTGCCTTCTTCTATCACCTTATACATCAATTCGTATAATACATCTACCTGCATATCAACTGGTAATATCTTATCCATATCGTTACTGTACAGGTCATTAACTGATAATATATTCAAATTTAATCCGCTTTAGTAAGTGCACCAAGCACTGCACCTACTAAAGCGTTTCCTCCCTTCAGTTTATAAAATTACTACTGTTCACTAACAACAACCTTAATTTTAGTAGATACCTCAGGATATAATTTTACTTCTATCTCAAAAGCTCCCATAGTTTTTATTGTATCTGTTACTATTTTCTTCTTATCAATATCTACATTATATTGTTTATTTAAGGCTGTAGCTATATCCTTGCTTGTTATAGCTCCAAATAATCTTCCATTGTCTCCAGATTTAGCTGTTATTTTAACTTCCTTATCTTTAAGATCTGCTGCTAATTTTTGAGCTGCCTCTATTTCAGCTAATTTTTTCTTTCTTTCAGCTTCATTCTTTTTATTTAAAATATGCATATTGACATCATTTGCCTCTTGAGCTAATTTTTTAGGGAATAAAAAGTTTCTTGCATATCCATCTGATGCATTTATTACCTCTCCCTTTTTACCTACTCCCTTAACATCTTGTAATAATATAACTTTCATTATTTTTCACCTTCCCTTAAGTATTTATCTATAGCTTCTTTTAGCATTTCCTCAGCTTCATCTAAAGTTACAGATTTTATCCTAGCACCAGCCATTGTTAAATGACCACCACCACCTAAGGACTCAAGTATAACTTGCACATTTATATCCCCAAGAGATCTTGCACTAATATATGCATCTAATCCCATTTTAACAATAACAAAGGACGCTTGGATACCTGTAATATTTAGCAGTTCATCCGCTGCTTGTGCAGTTAATACAGTATTTTCTATATCTGGCGGACACTGTACAATTGCTAATCCATTATTAATTTTAGCATTTTTCATTATCTCTGTTCTTAAGATATAATGATTTAAATCCTCACTAAAAATCTTTTTAACTTCAGTAGTATCAGCACCTAACCTCCTTAAAAAAGCCGCTGCTTCAAAGGTTCTAACTCCAGTCTTGAAGTGAAAATTTTTAGTATCTAAACAAATTCCTGCAAGAAGTCCTACTGCTTCTACTGGTTTTAACGATGGTTTTTCAACCATATATTGTAGAATTTCTGTAACTAATTCAGAAGTTGAAGATGCATAAGTCTCTATATAGCTTAGTAAAGTATTTTGAATATAATCTTTAGCCTTTCTATGATGATCTATGATTACTATTCTTTCAAAATTATTTACTATATCCATTGATAGTACATGACTTTCGTTATGAACGTCAACTAAAATTAATATACTTTTATCATCCTTATAATCTAAGCATTGTTCAATATTAACAAAAGTTTCTTTATAATCACCATCTTTTTCTAGTCTTATTAATAATTCTTTAATTGAATTATTGTGTTCGTCTAATACAATATTACATTCTTTCCCTATAGACTTTACAGTACTGTATAGTCCTATAGCAGCTCCTATAGAATCAAAATCAGGATTTTTATGTCCCATAATATAAACATTACTACTTTCATTTATAAGTTCAAGTAATGCATGAGCTATTACTCTAGCTCTTACTTTAGTTCTCTTCTCTATCTCCTTAGTTTTTCCTCCATAGAAAGATAATTTTTCAAAACTTTTTACAACTGCTTGATCTCCACCACGGCCTAATGCTAGATCTTTTGCAGCTTCTGCAAATTCTAGATTTTGGGCTGGAGTACTTCCTCCTCTACCAATACCCATACTTAATGTTACTGCTAATCTATTTCCAACATTTATTTCTCTAATATTATCTAAAATATCAAATTTTTTTTCTAATTCTTTTTCAATATACTTATCTTGAACAGTAAGTACATATTTATTAGATTGATATTTTTTAATCATAGCATTAAGATTTTGACCATAGCTATTTATTGTTCTTTCAATATCCGCTCTAAGTTGAGGAGCACTATCTTCTGCTGTATTTTTTATCACATCATCTAAATTATCTACCTCAATTAATATGACGCTTTCTTTATTATCACTAATATCTTTTATTAACTTAACTTTTTCAGTTACATCATAAAAATATAAAAGTATTATTTTATCATTTTCACTTTGAGAAATTTCAGTATCTACTACATTGGTATGAATATCATAATAATCATTTCCTATATTTACTGCCTTATAAGAATTTTTTTTACCTTCTAATATTTGCTTTACATTAAATTCTTTTACAATGTCTTTTATGTTTTCACCTATTATTTGTTTTCCATCAAGTTTTACAGAAATATTTTGGTTATACCAAAGTATATTTCCTTTTCCACTTATCATTATTAATGGAAATGGTAGGTTTGAAAGTGTACTTGTAGTAGCTACATCCATCTTAGAAGATATGTTTTCTATAAATTTTTTCCATTCATAGTTTTTAACCTTTGAATTTTTTACATTATATACAACTAATATTAAATAAAACACTAATGAAATCAAAGCTATTTCATAATGTTTTAACCAAAACAATAGTAGTATAAACAAAGCTATTACAACCATATAAAGCTTATTATTATTAGTAAAATAACTGTAATTTTCTTCTTTAATTTTCATATAAAGCTCCTTTACCTTCTTAACATTCTATATGGGTCTAGCTTCCTAAAATCTAGAATCATTTCTCCTATTCCTACTAAAATATATACATTCGTTAATTTTAAGAAAAAAGTAAATATTATTATAATAAAGGTTAAAGTCTTGGAAAACTTCTTTTTATGAATTAAATAATAGCTAATTGTTGCTACACCATTTATCATAAAAGTCATTATAGCTAATCCGGATGTTGCTATAAATAAATAGTTACCACTTATTATTCCCTTAGATTGAAGAATAATTGATAAGCAAACTAAAGCTATTAACAATGCTCCAAATAAATTAGTTATATAAAAATGCGTAAAAGAAAGAACATTAACTGATTTTTCTTTTAATCTGCTTAAAACTAGCCTACTAATAGTCATATTAATATAGGCAGAAATAAAATTATAAAATGCTATACCTATAGGAATATATCCTATAAGAACATCCTTAGTTAAAAACTTTTCCATTTGATCAATAAATATAAGTTTTTCTTCAGAAATTCCCATATCTAGATAAGCTTTTTTAGTAAGTTCTAAAGATTCCTTCATATATTGGGATGTAGTTATGAAAAAGCTATTCAAGAAATCCATTATACTTTTCTTTTCAACTAGCCATATTGTAAATAATAAAGTTAGTACAGTAGATAAAATTCCTGATAAAATCAACGCTATTAGAGTAAAAT
Source organism: Clostridium sp. Marseille-QA1073 (assembly GCF_054863625.1). Taxonomy (NCBI): domain Bacteria; kingdom Bacillati; phylum Bacillota; class Clostridia; order Eubacteriales; family Clostridiaceae; genus Clostridium; species Clostridium sp. Marseille-QA1073. The sequence goes on from NZ_JBSVQM010000007.1 coordinate 130,162, forward strand.
ATGAACTTTTTTCTGACTTAATACAATATCCTAAAGTCAAACCTACAATAGCGTAATCTAATGCAGCTGTAATTGCTGTTATAGGATTTATCACAAAACAGGTTAAAATGATACTAACTATGATGCAACTAATAGTAGTCTTAAAATCTTGCCTTAAATAAAGTACGGTAATTGGTATTGGAAGAAGTGCTGTTCCTACTATAGACAATACTGGAACATATGCTGTAATAATAATTAGAATAATTATAAATACGGACATAAATGCTGCTTCCATTATAGATTTAGTGCTATATTTTTGATCTTTCATTCTTTCCTCCGTTAGTTTCTCTCTTTTAAATGATTATAAAGCTTGCTTAAATCTTTGCCTTCTCTTTCTAAGCTATCTTCTTCAACTATTCCTAATTTAAGCTTTCTTTTCATACTCTCATCTACTGCTAAATGAGAATATCCTAGCCTTTCTGCTAACATATACAATATTATTATTGCACCTGAAATGCAATCTAAAATAGCATCTTGAGCTACATTGCTACCTTTACTTAGCAATTTAAAAAAATCCCCTATAACACATAACAGCTCAGCTTTTAAATTTTCAATAATTTTTACACTAGACATGATATTAAAATCTTCTTTTCTCATATCCCCAATCCTTTCCTAAGCTATAAATCTATTTTAGTTTTTTTTCAATATTTATGCAATAAGATATTGACATTAGGAGCATTTTATTATAATTTATAAAGTTATATAAATATATTTTATAAATTAATTATTATATTATAGCTATTTACATATTATGGTTTATATTATACTATAAAATTCAAATTAAACCTACAACTCTATATTTAACATTTATTTAAAATTAATTTCTATATAAAATAAAAGCAGCTTCCTTTCGGTTGCTGCTTTACTTTATTTACTATTCTGTTGTGAATGGTAATAAAGCTATGTTTCTAGCTCTCTTAATAGCTACAGTTAACATTCTTTGGTGTTTAGCACAGTTTCCAGAAATTCTTCTTGGTAATATTTTACCTCTTTCTGTAACGTACTTTCTTAATTTATTTATATCTTTATAGTCAATAGCTGTAGCTTTATCTATACAGAATGAGCAAACTTTTCTTTTAGCTCTTTTTCTGTTTCCGCCTTTTTTGCGATCCATTGCCATTACGCTCTCCTCCTTACCTATTAAAATGGAATGTCCTCGCCATCATCCATAGGAGTTATATCAGTTGATACAAGATCATCCTGTGGGAATCCGCCGTGGTCATAATTGTTAGTTCTTGTATTCATATCTGATGATTTTTCTCCCCATTCAAGGAAATGAACTTCATCAGCAATAACTTCAGTTACATATCTTCTTGTGCCGTCTTTTGCTTCATAAGAACGAGTTTCTATTCTACCAGCTACACTTATAAGTTTACCCTTACTCATGTAATTAGCAGTGCTCTCAGCTTGCTTTCCCCAAACCACTACTGGAATGAAGTCTGCTTCTGGTTGACCTTCTTTCTTAAATCTTCTATTAACGGCAACAGTAAAAGTGGTTACAGCTGTTCCTGTACCTGGAGTAAATTTTAACTCTGGGTCTTTTGTTAATCTTCCGATTAAAACAACTTTATTCATAAAAACACCACCTACTAGTTTTCTGGATTGATTATGATATGTCTTATAACAGTGTCAGTAATTCTGAATACTCTATCTAACTCTTTAGGTAAGTCAGCTTCTGATTTGAAGTTGATTAGAGTGTAGTGACCTTCATTAACTTTTGCGATTTCGTAAGCAAGCTTTCTCTTACCCCAAACGTCAACATTTTCGATCTCTCCACCATTGTTCTCTATTACACCTTTGAATTTTTCGATATTAGCTTTAACAGCTTCCTCGTCTAATGATGGGTGTAATATGAATATAGTTTCATATGCTCTCATTAGTTTCACCTCCTCCCCTCGGACTAACGGCTGTGCTATACACAGCAGGGATTACATCAATACATTTTACCAGTTTAAAATTAAAAAATCAAGCAAAATATAAATAATAAATATTTTATATAGAATTTTCTACATAATTTAAGAACTTATTTAATTATAGCCCATAAATAAACTTATTTATTCTTCGCCTTCCTTTATTACCTTTTTTATAGAACTTTCAAATTTACTCCTAGGAAGCATAATTATTCTTTCACATCCTAGACATTTTATCTTTATATCAGCACCCATTCTTATAATTTTCCATCTCTTACTTCCACAAGGGTGAGTTTTTTTAGTTTCAACAATATCATTTATATCAAAATCTTTCATAAAATTATCATCCCTTCTATTGTCTTAATTTTTAATAGTTTTTCATATAGAAACACAAATTAAATTACACTGCTAAAATTTCTTTTCTAAATTTATTATACTATACAAAATAAATAAAAAATCAATAATCTTTATATAAATATTATTGGTTTTTCTATATAAACTATAATTAATTTATTAGAAATTACAATATGAAATATTACTTTTGAACTTTATAACAAATTAAAAATCGTACATAAACAAAGAAATTGCATAAAAATTATGCAATTTCTTTATTTATAGATTTATCTTTATAAGATAAATAACTAAAAGATGAAGAGGATAGAATACATAAAATGCATATTTTATATTCTTACCCTTTTTACCATTATAATATTTTATTGGTATAAGACACTACTATAGAAAAAAGTCCTTCCCACATTTGAAAATTTAAAAGTGCTATTAATGGAACACCATAAGCTATCATATACAACATATAAATTATTTGAGATATACCCAGAAGAAGTATCTGCTTTTTAGCCATTTTATTAAAATTATCATGATATTTAAAGAAAAAGTATATCATAAATATTCCCATAAAATCTCCATCTATACGTAGGAGAAATGCTAAAATTGCAATGCCCCAAATAATGATAATATTATGTTTTAGCTTTAAAGTATCATATAACCATATAGCTATGAGCCCTAAAAATAAATCAAAAATAGTGTTTAGTGCTAAAAAGTTTTCTCCAAAAGCTTGTCTAAATACAGTAATAAATGGTAGTTGAGATATTAAAGCAATTATTAATAATCTTAAAGCATATTTTTTTCTATTTCTTGTTTTTATATAGCCCTCAGCAATAAAATAGCAAAATATAGGGAAAGCCAGTCTACCTATAATTTTGAAAATTACAATTTGCGGATAAAGAACAGTACCTATATGATCTAAAAGCATTGTTATCATAGCAAAGATCTTTAGTTGAGTTGAATTCATTTTTATTACCTCCATAAATTTATTTCTCAGTATAAATATAAGCTCAGTTTTTAAGGAATTTATAAAGATTTATTAAAAACTATAATTTATCTTTAAATAACTAAATTAATTTTATTGTAAAAATAAAAATCACCACCTAAATCATAAAATTTAGATAGTGATTTTAAATATTATAGTATTTGCATATTGTATATCTATAGCTTACAGATATTAATACTATTTTTAGGTTATAATGATATAGTATGTTATAAAATATATTTTAATGATTAATTATTTGGAAGACATGTTATATTAAAGTTGAACTTCCGTATAAAAACTATCTTCCTTTTTAAATATACTTTTAACATTAATTTTTTTTTCATTTATCAGTTCTTTAATACCGCTAAATCCATTCTCGTCAACTCTTAAGCTTATTCCACAACTTTTAGTTATATAAGAAGGTGTTGGCATCATTGTTGCCTTAATTTTAGCTTCAACACATCCACTTTCTGCTTTCATAGCTTCATGGGTGTTATTAAATACTAAGATATAATAACTATCCAATAGCTTACCTCCTAAACTTATAGCTTTATTGTTTTGCTACTATTCATCATTTCTATAATAGCATACATATTTGTTATTTCCCCAACTTGAACTTTATCTTTTATTTTATAAAAATCTAAACATAGTCCACAACTATATATACTAGCGCCTCTTTCTTTTAGTTTATCAATACTTTCTAAAACTAAAGAACCTTCAACTACTAATTTTACACCACTGTTTAAAAATACTAAATTATTAGGAATTATATCTGCCTCTGAAAGAGCAAATAAGTAACTTTTCATTAAAGCTTCACCTAAAGCTTCATCTCCATTTCCTAATTTATCACTTGAAACAACAATTGTAAATTTTTCATTAGCCTCAAAGCTTTCCTCATTTTTGAAATTTTCTAACTGACCTTCACCCTTTATAATTGTTATATGATATAAACTATCCTTTTCTGACACATTAACCTGTAAGTTTGCATTTTCTGCAAATTTAACAACATTATTCTTAGCAATTTCATTGTCGACTATAGTTGTTGCAACCCCATTTTCAATAGTGTCAAAATATTTTTTAGTATTTACTACAGGTAAAGGACAATTAAGTCCTTTGCAATCTATTATATGACTCATCATAACTCCCCCTATTTATTTTTTAGTTTCATAGAAATTATTACTCTTTAAATATTAATTTATACATTTCCAATTTTAATTAATTTTATGTTATATTAATATAAAGCTTATAAAAGCTAAATTTATTATATCAAACAAAGGAACTAATGTAATATTTAAAATGTAAATAGATAAAATATTTTAATTAACTTTTTAAATAATGAATATATCTTATTCTTTAGGAGGTCATAGAATGAAAGTTTATTTAGATAATGGTGCAACATCTCATCCTAAACCACAAAACGTATATAATGCTATGCTTAATTATATGACTAAAATTGGTTCTAACGTAGGTAGAGGAGCTTCAAGTTCATCACTTATGGGAAATAAAATAATCTATGAAGCAAGAGAAGCTTTAATGGAATTTTTTAATTTTAATAAAATAGAAAATGTCATTTTTACACCAAATATTACATACTCACTTAATATGCTAATAAAGGGCTCTGTAAAAAAAGGATGGCATGTTATATCTTCTGTTATGGATCATAATAGTACTTTAAGATCATTACATACATTAAAAGAAAACAATATTATAGAACTAGATATAATAGGTGCTTCGCAAAATGGTTTTATAAATATTGAAGAGCTAAAAAATAAAATTAAAAATAACACAAAACTAATTATCTTATCTCATGCCTCCAATGTAGTAGGAAGTATTCAACCTTTAGATGAAATTGGAAAGCTCTGTAAAGAAAAGAATATTTACTTTATAGTAGATTCCGCACAAAGTGCAGGAGCTATAGATGTTAATTTTGAAAATTTATATTGTAGTGCATTAGCCTTTACAGGTCATAAAAGTTTATTAGGTCCTCAAGGTATTGGTGGCTTTTTAATTGATGATGAATTTAACTCAGAATGTATTTCAATAATTGAAGGCGGTACAGGAAGCCTTTCCTCAAGTGTTAATCAACCTCAATTTATGCCAGATAAATTTGAAAGCGGTACTATGAATGCACCAGCTATTGCTGGATTATTAGCAGGTATTAAATTTATAAATAGTGAAGGATTAAACACCATAAAAGAACATGAGGAATATTTAACAAATAAGTTTATTGATGGTTTATTAAGTATGAAAGACATAACAATATATGGTCAGCCAAATATAGAAAATAGGACTTCAACTATATCATTAAACTCTAAAAAAATTGATAATAGTGAACTAGGATTTATATTAGATTCTGAATATGGCATTATAACTCGTACAGGGCTTCACTGTGCTCCATTAGCACATCAAGCAGTAGGTTCTTATCCTAATGGCTCTATTCGATTTAGTTTTGGATATTTTAATGATTTAAAGGACGTAAATTATACTTTAGATTGTATTAATAAGATAATCAAATGATTTCTATAACAAATTTAAATAGAGCATTAAAATTTAATACTTTAATACAAATAAGGGAAGCTAAAGCTTCCTTTTGCTTTTTATAAATTGTAACAACTATTTATAAAAAATCTACAATAAAATAGACTAGCATAATAAATACCTAAATAAAAATATATATGAATTTGAAGTATATAACATTCCTATTTTGGTAATAATTACAATAGGAGGGTTGTATATGGTAAATAAAATGATATTTGATTCTTTATCTCATGATTGTATATATAATATACGTGAAACATTAATAAAAGAAATTATTCCAATAATTAAATTAAATAGAGATATTGTAGTTTTATGTATTGGTACTGATAGATCAACCGGTGATAGCCTCGGACCTCTAGTAGGAGAAAAATTAAAATTTTTAGTAAGAAATAAAGTTCATATATATGGCAATTTAGAAAATCCTGTTCATGCCAAAAATCTTGTAGAAACAATAGAAAATATTAATATATTATATCCAAATGCTTTTATTATAGCTGTAGATGCCTCTCTTGGTTCACTATCTAATGTAGGTAAAGTAATCATTGAATCAAAGCCTCTAAATCCTGGCTCTGCACTTAATAAAGATTTACCTGCAGTAGGAGATTTAAGTATAACTGGAATAGTAAATATTTCTGGAGCACTTGAATTTATGGTGCTTCAAAATACAAGGTTATATATAGTTATGAAATTGGCTGATGTTATAGCTAGCGGGATCTATCATTGCATTCTTAAAGCTATAGGCGGCAAAAAGTTTTCTAGTATAGAAGATAAAAATAAAATAAATGATGTTTTAAAAAAGATTGAACTATAGTTAAATCAAGGGTATGTAGCATTCCATAAAATTTTCTTAATACTAAGAAACTCCTAATTTCCATCTGCTGCATACTCTTTTATTTTATATTTTTGAAATTATATTTTTATTAAAAACTTGTCAATATAATAATTCTGCATTCTATTATAAATTAAATTTATCCATAATTTAAAAAACTGTTAATTTTATTTAAAATTAACAGTAATCCAATACTTATATAAACTAAACCATACTATAGATAAATTACCTTAAAACTTAATGTTATCTCTATGGTATTTTAATTTACAATATAAAATACACAATTAATATGGAAGTTATTTTTGATCGAAATAGCTTCTTTAACGGATTTTTAACTAGCAATACAATTGCTAGTGTTTTATTGTGGGTGCGAACAGTGTTCGTCAGTTCTTTTTAATACTTCTTGCAGTTTAATATTTATTCAATAATATATGGCGAACACTGTTCGTCGCTACGGTTAATTAATTCTAAATTTCTCAGTTACCACTGAGAAATATCCGAAATTGTAAATTTTGAACTGTGAATTTTGAATTTAGTGCTTTTAGGGGCGATACCAATAAGTGTTAACTATTTTCAAAGATAGATTAAATTTAGAAGTGGTATATTTATATAACCCATATACTATGTTTCATGTGAAACAATAATATATAAAAAGGTTATTAGATAAAAAACTAATAACCTTTTAGTCATATAATAGAAAATAATTAGTCAACATAATAAATATATTTTATATTAAATAAAATCCTAAGCCTATAATAATTGTTTATATTTCTAATCTTATGATGTGATACAATACTAATCACTAATTATTCTTAAAGACATCTTATTATTAAATTTTAGTATTCATAGCTTGATGTAATACTCTCTCTTCTTCCTCTGATAAATCATACCTTGAAATGCCTTTGTCGATAGGTTTTGCATATGTAGTGCTCTCATTTCTTCCATAAATACTTGTTAATAGTACTCCATTATTATTTGCATCTAAAAAAGCAACTGAATAACTTAAATCACTACCTATATTTTCAAAAGCTTTATATCTTATAATAGCTACCTTTTGAATACATGATTCAGTTAATGCTTTAGTTGTATTGCAAATTTTTATTACTTCGTCATTCTTTTCTTTAATATCGTCAATAGAATCAAGATAACTTAATAATAGTTCTTCAAGGTTTTTATTATTAACACCTCTCATCATTCTTCTATATTTTTTTTCTACCTTATTTAATGATATAAATGCATTAATTAATAAGATAATCAATAGTGTAACTAATGCCATTAATCCTAGAGTAATATATAACTGATACTCACTGATAAAGTTTATAATTCTGTCCATTATCTTCATCCTTCCTTAATTGTTTCATGTGAAACATTATAACTTTAACAAATCCAAAATCCGTTGTAGATCCTCTTCAGAATAATATTCAATTTCTATCTTGCCTTTATTCTTATTTTTAGAGTTTATACTTACTTTTGTATCAAAATAATTTTCTAATTTACTTGCTAGATCCTTATAATAAGGATTTAAATTTTTATCAACTCTTTTTTTCTTTTCTATTGAATAATTTTTTATATACTTTTCAGTTTGTCTTACATTAAGTTCTTCATCTATAACTTTTTGTGAAATTTCATATTGAAGATTTTTATCCTCAATAGCAAGTATAGCCCTTCCATGCCCTTCTGAAATTACTCCTTCAATTATATATTGTTGAACTCTATTATCTAAATTTAATAATCTCATACAGTTAGCAATTGCACTTCTCGATTTAGATATTTTTTTACTTATTTCTTCTTGTGTTAGATTATATTCTTTTATTAATCTTTTATAAGCTAATGCTTCTTCAATAGGATTTAAATCTTCTCTAACTATATTTTCTATAAGAGATATTTCCACAACTTCTTTAGAAGTTAAATCCATAATTATAGATGGAATTTCTTTTAATCCTAGAGTTTTTGCAGCTCTCCATCTTCTTTCTCCTGCTACTATAACATAAGTATCATTTTCTTTTCTTAATATAATAGGTTGTATTACTCCATGCTGTTTTATAGATTCTGAAAGCTCTAGAATTTTATCAGGATCAAAATTTTTCCTTGGTTGTTCTTTATCAGGTCTTATAAGATTCATAGAAATTGTAGTAATAGCTTTTTCATCAAAAACTTCTTCTTCAATGTTTTCTGGAATAAGTGCACTGAGCCCCTTTCCTAAAGCAGATTTTTTTGCCACTATTTATCACTCCTTTGCTTTGACAAAAATTCTTTTGCCAATTTTTCGAATGCTTCAGCTCCTTTGCACTTGTCATCATATAGCATTATTGGTAATCCAAAACTTGGTGATTCAGCTAATCTAATATTTCTAGGAATTGAAGTTTCATAAACCTTATCTCCAAAATATTTTTTTACTTCAGCAACAACTTCATTACTTAACTTTGTTCTGCTATCATACATGCTTAAAATAACTCCTTCTATTTGGAGTTTTTTGTTTAAAGATTTTTTTATCAGTTCAACAGTATTCATAAGTTGTCCTACACCTTCTAAAGCATAAAATTCACATTGAATAGGAATTAACACACTATCAGATGCAGTTAGTGCATTTATAGTTAATAATCCTAATGATGGTGGACAGTCTATAAATACATAATCAAAATCTTCTTCTAACTCTTTTATTTTTTTCTTTAAAATCGTTTCTCTACTAGTCTTGTTAATCAACTCAACCTCTGCACCTGCTAAAGTCATAGTTGATGGTGCTATATAAAAATTATCTACCAAATCACATTTTTTAATTATTTTATTTAATGAAATATCAGTAGTTAATACATCATGCATAGATAATTCTAATTTCCTTTTATCAAAACCTAATCCACTTGTAGTATTCCCTTGAGGGTCTATATCTATTGCTAGTATTTTATTGCCATGCATCGCTAAGTAAGAACAAAGATTAATATTAGTAGTTGTTTTTCCAACGCCACCCTTTTGATTAAATACACATATAACTTTCATAGCTAATACCCCCATTCTAAAAGCCGCTATGTAATTTGACTTTATATATGTAATTATATATGTATATAAAATACAATAAAAGTCTTATTTAAAATTTTTATATAAATTTCTTATATAAATAGATATTTGTAATTGTTTTTTCCATAACTTTACTTTATAAAACTTATTCTTTGAAAAATGCTATATAAAAACTTACACTTATTATCAATGTATAATGAAAATAATCTTAATAATTTTTATTAATAAGCTATTATAAAACTTTGATAGAGTACTTTAATTACATTAATAAATTTAAAAGCAAAAAAGAATGTTTCACATGAAACATTCTTTTACTATTATTTTTTTTGTATAGTAATTGTTACTTGAATACTATCATCTAATTCCTTTGATCTATATTTAGCATCTATTCCATATTTATCAAATACTTGTTTAATAGTATTTACATATATCTTAGCATTAAATATACCTTTTATTCTCTTCTTTCCATCAGCCGCTATTTCTTGCTGTGATAACTTTAATAATTCTCTATCTATCAACTGCTCTGTTTTACTTACATTTAAACCTTTTTCTATAACCATATCTAGTACAGCTTTCTGAAGATCTAAATCTGGCAATTTAAGTAATGCTCTAGCATGACGCTCCGTTAATTTATTTTTTATAATTTTATCAATTAGTTCTTTATCTAACTTAAGTATTCTAAGTTTATTAGCAATCGTTGATTGCTTTTTACCTATTATTTGAGCTAATTGATCTTGAGTATAAGAATGGTCTTGAATTAAGTTGTAATATGCAACTGCTTCCTCATAGAAATTTAGATCTTCTCTTTGTAGATTTTCTAAAAGGGCAATAGCTGCAGAGTCCTCATCACTTATTTCAATTATTATTGCTGGTACTTCTGTTAACCCTATTTTTTTAGCAGCTCTTAATCTTCTTTCACCTGCTACCAACTCATATGTATTGTCATGGTTTTTTCTAACTGATAATGGCTGTATAATTCCGTATGCTTTAATAGATTGAGCTAATTCTTCTATAGTCTCATCATTAAACACTTGTCTTGGTTGATATTTATTTGGTGAAATTAGTTCCGTAGAAATATAAGTTACATTTTTTTCCATAGTAAACCCATCCCTCTATTTTTTTCCTCATATTTACAATTCTCTTTTTATTTTAAAAAACCCTTCTTTTTTTGTGTATTTTTACAAAGAAGTTTATACCATATTTTTACATTATCTTAGTGGATTCTTTGTTACCATACCTGCTTTTCGAGGATATTTTTTAGGAGTCTCCTTAAATTTCTTTATTACTACTAAATTATGATTTAAATCGCTACCTTCTATTGTTACTTCCTCTATTCTTTCGACTTCTCCCCCTAATATTTTTAAAGCATTTTTAGCATCATTCATCTCTTCTTCAATAGCTGGCCCTTTTAATGCTACAAAATACCCTCCTATTTTTACATATGGAAGACAAAATTCACTTAAAACAGTAAGGTTAGCCACTGCCCTAGAAACTACGGCATCAAAACTTTCTCTGTAATTATTCTGTTTTACAAAGTCTTCTGCCCTTCCATGTATTGCTTCTATATTTTCAAGCTTTAGTTCTCTTATAACCTCATTTAAAAAGTTAATTCTTTTATTTAATGAATCTAAAAGAACCATTTCACATTTAGGATTTATAATTTTCATAGGTATTCCTGGAAATCCTCCACCTGTGCCTATATCTATTATTCGTTTAGCATCTTTTAATTCATCTATTTTAAATACCTTTATAGAGTCAATAAAATGCTTTTTTATTATTTCATCATCCTCTGTAATGGCAGTTAAATTTATTTTTTCATTCCATTCCTTAATCATGTCTTTGTAGAGCATAAATTTATTATATTTATCTTCGTCAAAACTTAAATGTTCATTATTACTTGCTTCTTCTAATATATTGTAATATTTCATGATTATCCCTCCATATATAGCTATTCAGTTTTATTTTCTTCTTGGTTCTTTAATCTATTTCTTTGTTCAAGATAAATCATTAAAACTGAAATATCTGCTGGTGATACTCCTGAAATTCTTGACGCCTGCCCTATATTTACAGGTCTTATTTTATTTAACTTTTGCATTGCTTCAATTCTAAGACCTTTTACTTTATCATAGTCTATATCTTCAGGTAAAAACTTATTTTCAAATTTTTTAAATTGAGCTATTTGTTCAAGTTGTTTTTCAATATAACCCTCATATTTTGAAATTATATTTACTTGCTCTGTAACTGCATAGGAAAGCTTAGGTCTTTCAGGATCTAATTCAGCAACTATATAATAATCAAGTTCTGAACGTTTAATTAACTCATAAAAACTTATAGGCTTTTTAAGTGGAGCTGATCCTTTAGTATCTAAAAACTCTATTACTTCTTTTTTATTAGTAATTTGAAGATTTTTTAATCTTTCAACCTCATTTTCAATTTGTTCTTTTTTTGTTATGAACTTATTATACCTATCGTCTGTTACAAGCCCTACTTTATATCCCATCTCTGTAAGTCTTAAATCTGCATTATCTTGTCTTAATAAAAGTCTATACTCTGAGCGTGAAGTCATCATTCTATATGGTTCATTAGTACCTTTTGTAATTAAATCATCTATTAATACACCTATATATGCATCTGAACGTTTTAATATTAATGGCTCTTCTCCTCTTATCTTCAACACAGCATTGATACCAGCTATAATACCTTGTCCTGCTGCCTCTTCATATCCTGAACTTCCATTAACTTGACCTGCTGAAAAAAATCCATCTAAATGTTTAAACTCTAATGAAAGTTTTAACTGAGTAGGATCTATACAATCATATTCTATAGCATAAGCTGTTCTCATCATTTCAACATTTTCAAGACCTGGAATAGTCTTAAGCATTTCTATTTGTACATCTTCTGGTAATGAACTACTCATACCTTGAACGTACATCTCCTCTGTACTTTCTCCTTCAGGTTCAATAAAAATTTGATGCCTCTCCTTATCCCGGAACCTCATAACTTTATCTTCAATTGATGGACAATATCTAGGTCCTGTACTATGAATTGAACCATTATATAATGGAGATCTATGTATATTTTTCATTATTACTTCATGAGTTTTATTATTTGTATATGTCAAATAACAATCTACTTGCTCTCTTTCTATATTTTCGCTCATGAAAGAGAAAGGTACAACCTTCTCATCTCCTTTTTGTTCTTCCATCTTAGAAAAATCTACTGAACGTCTATTTATTCTAGCAGGAGTTCCTGTTTTAAATCTCCTTAAAGAAATGCCTAAATCTAATAGACATTGTGAAAGATGATTTGATGGATAAAGACCACTTGGTCCTTCATTATAACTTATATCACCTACAATTACAGTAGATTTTAAATAGGTTCCTGTAGTCAAAATTAACGCCTTACAAGTAAAATACGCTCCAAATTTTGTTAAGACACCTTTAACCTTGTTATTCTCTACATCTATACTTATAACTTCAAGTTGTTTTAAATATAAATTATCTTGATTTTCTACAACATTTTTCATTCTTTCAGAGTATCTTTTTTTATCCGCTTGAGCCCTTAAAGAATGAACTGCTGGACCTTTAGAGGTATTCAACATTCTTGATTGAATATAAGTATAATCTATATTTATACCCATTTCTCCGCCTAATGCATCAATTTCTCTAACTAAGTGTCCTTTAGCTGTACCACCAATATTAGGATTACATGGCATAAAAGCAACACTTTCTAAATTCATAGTACACATTAAAGTTTTGCATCCCATTCTTGCTGTAGCAAGTGCTGCTTCACAGCCTGCATGACCAGCTCCAATTACTATAACATCAAAATCTCCAGCCAAATATTTCATAAAGTCACCTACTTTCCTAAACAAAATTCTGAAAATATCTTATCAATTATGTTTTCCTCTAAAGTATTTCCTGTTATTTGACCTAAAATTGTCCAGGCATTTCTAATATCTATAGACGCTAAATCAATTGCAAAGGTATTCTTAAGTGCATCAATAGCGCTCTCAATATTTTCTTTAGCTCTAAATAATGCTTCCTTATGCCTAGTATTAGTTATTATTATATCATTAGTAGCTATTTCACCCTTAAAGAAAAGCTCCTTTATACACTCTTTTATCTTTTCAATATTTTCTCCAGTTTTTATGGAAACATTAAATATATAATCAGAATTTAAGCCTATTAAATCATCTTTATTTATTTTACCATCTAAATCAATTTTATTTAATAGTACAATGTATTTTTTATCTTTTATATATTCTATAATTTCCTTATCTTCTTCCTCTATAGCTCTACTATTATCTAATATTAATATTATAAGGTCTGCTTCATTTATTTTTTCTTTAGATTTTTCAACACCTATTTTTTCTACCAAATCTTCTGTTTCTCTTATTCCAGCTGTATCAATTATTTTAATAGGTACTCCACTAATGTTTATATATTCCTCTATAACATCTCTAGTAGTTCCTGGTATATCTGTAACTATTGCTCTATTTTCCTTTGTTAGTGCATTTAATAATGATGATTTACCTACATTAGGCTTTCCTACTATTACCGTATTTAAGCCTTCTCTCAAAATTTTTCCTTCATCAGCTGTATCTAAAAGATTATTTATAGTTAATAATACTTCATTTAATTTCACAACTGCCATATCTGCAGTAACTTCCTCTAAATCATCTTCAGGATAATCTACAGTAGCCTCTATGTGGGCAATCGTAGATAATAGATCATTTCTTAATACTTCTATTTCCTTGGAAATTCCACCCTCACTTTGCATAAGAGCAGATTTCATACTAAGTTCAGTTTTAGCATTTATAATATCAACTATAGCTTCTGCTTGACTTAAATCTATCCTTCCATTTAAGAAGGCCCTTTTAGAAAATTCGCCTGGTTCAGCCATTCTAGCTCCAGCTTTTAAAACTTCTTGCATAACCCTATTAGTAGCAATTATACCACCATGACAATTTATTTCTACAACATCTTCCGCTGTAAAACTCCTAGGTCCTTTCATATAACTTACAATAACTTCATCTATATGATTTTTATCCTTATCAACGATGTGACCATATCTCATAGTATAAGATTTTATATCATCTAATCCCCTTTTATTTTTTCCCTCAAAAATAGAGCTAACTATTTTAAGCGAATTATCACCTGAAACTCTAATTATAGATACTCCGCCTTCTCCAACAGTAGTAGCTACCGCAGCTATTGTATCAAACTCTTTCATCTATTCTATACCTCCTTTGATTTAAATCTATCTTTAATACATACGTAATATTATCAAACTACTATTTCTTATTTTATCCTAAAATACAAATAAAATAAAAACATTATACTATATTATAAAAAGCATGACAAAGTCATGCTCTAATTACAAATTAAAAGTTAGACAATGAATATTTCTAAATTAATTCTATGATATTATTAATAATTATCTTATTGTAATCTTAAACTCTAAAATTTTAAATATATAAATCTTATATTAATTTTTACTTAAAGATCAATAAAAGATGTTATGTAAACTTCTCTAATTTATTGAATATACATTAATCTTTATTTTTCTTATAGAACTAAAAAGAAAGCCCTTAGGCTTTCTTTAACTCAATTACTACTCTTCTTTTAGGCTCTTCGCCCTCACTATAAGTCTTTACGTTTGGGTCATTTTGAAGAGCTGAATGTATTACTCTTCTTTCATATGGGTTCATAGGCTCAAGTTTTAACGTTTTTCCACTTAACTTAACTTTGTTAGCCATTTTTCCAGCAAGTCTTTTTAAAGTTTCTTGTCTGTTATATCTGTAATTTTCAGTATCTAGTATAACTCTCTTATACTCTTCATCATGATCTTTATTTACAACTAAGCTAACTAAATATTGAAGAGAATCTAGAGTTTCTCCTCTATAACCTATTAAAATTCCCATATTAGGTCCAATTAAGTTAATTCTAATCTCATCATTTTCTTCTTTTACTCTAATTTCAGCTTTCATATTCATTGATTCTAAAACTTCTCTTAAAAAGTTTTTAGCTTCATAAATACGATCTCTCTTAATAGTTACTCTAACTCTTGCAGGTTTAACTCCTATTATATTTAAAAAACCTTTGCTTCCTTCTTCTAATATTTCTACTGTTACTTTATCCTCTGTTAAGTTTAATTCTTGTAGTGCATTTTTAATAGCATCATCTGTGGTTTTCCCCGTCATCTCAATACATTTCATTCCCTATGACACCGCCTTTCTAAATTTAATAGGCATATATATTAACTATTTTCTAGTTATAAACATATTACGTAACATTTTTCTTAGGCTTTAATGCTAAGGTTTGTGCTAACTGAAGTAAGTTATTTACTACCCAATATAAAACTAAGGCTGCCTGAAAATTCAAACTCATAATTCCAAAGAAAATCGCCATACCAATATTCATTGAAGAAGTCTTCTTTGCAGCTTCGCTATTTCCTGCTGGCTGCATAGCCTTAGATGATAAATATGTAGTTATAGTTGATAATATTGGTAATATATAATATGGATCTGGCTTATCTAGAGCTGGCACCCATAAAAATGAAGCTCCCTGATAATTTAATGTACTAAATACATAGAATAACGCAATTAATATAGGGAATTGAATAAGTAATGGTAAACATCCTCCCATAGGGTTTACCCCTTCTTCTTTATAAAGCTTCATAACTTCTTGCTGAGCTCTTTGCGGATCATTTTTATATTTGTCTTGTATTTCTTTAGCCTTTGGTTGTATCTCAGTCATTTTTACTGAGGACTTAGTTTGCTTAATACTAAGTGGAAGTAAAAACAATTTAACTACAATAGTAAATAATATAATAGTTAACCCAACAGATATATTTTTATCAGTTATACCTGCCGAAATTATATCATATAGAAAATAAAAGAATTTTCCTAAAATTCCTGCTAACCATTCTTTCAAAATAGTACCCTCCTAATTATAGTGTAGTTATTATTTAACTGGGTCATATCCACCCTCATGAAAAGGATGGCATCGTAATATTCTCTTTATCGCCATATATCCACCTCTTAAAGCACCATATTTTTCTATAGCCTCTATAGCATACTGAGAACAAGTAGGCGTATATATACAACAAGGTCTTTTTAAAGGAGATATGTATTTTCTATAAAATCTAATTAGATTTATTAATATTTTTTTCAACATTATATAAACCACTTTTTCTGAATAAATCTTTTACAGCTTTTTCTACATCTTTATAACTTTTATCTTTTGAAGCAGCTCTAGCGACAAAAACAAAATCATATCCCTGCTTTAAATTATCTTTATTCAATCTGTAACTTTCGCTTATAAGTCTCTTAACTCTACTTCTAATTACACTCTTACCTACTTTTTTACTAACCGAAATTCCTATCCTATTAATATTATTGTTTTTATAGTTTTTAAAAACGTATAATACTAGTATTGAGTTCGAGTAAGACTTTCCTCTTCTATATACTAACCTAAATTCAGGATTCTTTCGTATTCTATCTAACTTCATTATCAACTGCTCCTTTTTTCCTGCAATTGCAGAAAAAGGCCACATTAGCGGCCCTTATGCTGTCAATCTTTTTCTTCCTTTAAGTCTTCTTCTTTGTAAAACGTTTCTTCCAGACTTAGTTTTCATTCTTTTTCTGAATCCATGTTCTTTTTTTCTTTGTCTTTTTTTAGGTTGGTATGTCATGAACATGTGCGTACACCCCCTTCTTTCGATTAAATAATTTATAGCAATTATAGTATCACTATTTTATGGTTTTACTATTAGATTATATATTTACAACCTTCTAATGTCAAGATGACTATAATCACAAAAAATCCGAGTTTCTTCTACTTTATTGTTGATATTTTTCAATTATATAATTTACTTTTTGTGGATAACTTCTTGAATACAATATTAGATTTTGATATCATGTAATAAGACCTGTTAATAACTTCTGAATAGTAAAAGTTATACACAGCCTGTTGATAACTTTGTGCATAACTTGTTTCTTTTTTATAAAATAGTGGTATTTACTATTATATTTTTGACTTTTTATCTTATTTTATACAATTTTACTTATTGTGAATAGTTATTTTACTAACACTGTTAATAACTTTTCATATTTTTTATTTTTATAATAAGTTATTAACAGGTGAATAATTTTATCTAAAATTGTCAACAACTTTAAATAATAATATTCACCTGTTAATAAAGTTGTTTATTTTTTGTTAAATATATGTGAAAATTAATTTTTCTATTAATTAATTTTTCTGTTAAATATATAAAAATAAATTCATTAGACTGGAGGATAGGAATAGGAGATGAACACCCAAGTGAAGGAATTATGGGAAAAAACCTTGAACACTCTCAAAGGGGAACTTACAGAAGTTAGTTTTAATACTTGGATAAAGAGTATTGAACCTATATCGCTAGAAGATAGTAATTTAAGATTAGGTGTTCCTAATAATTTCACAAAGGATATATTAGAAAATAGATATAAGGATTTAATTATAAATTCTGTTAAATCTGTTTCTAGCAAAACATATAATATCGATTTTTTTATTATATCTGAAGAAGCAATTGAAAAAGATGCTTCTAAGAAACAAGAAGAGCAAAAACCTACATTAGTAGTAAATGATGAAATGTCGGCTATATTAAATCCTAAGTACACTTTTGATTCTTTCGTTATTGGAAATAGCAATAGATTTGCTCATGCAGCTTCACTAGCGGTTGCAGAATCTCCTGCGAAAGCATATAATCCATTGTTTATATATGGAGGAGTTGGACTTGGTAAAACTCACTTAATGCACGCTATTGGCCATTACATACAAAATGTAAATTCAAAATCTAAAGTCGTATATGTATCCTCTGAAAAATTTACTAATGAACTTATAAATTCTATTAAAGATGATAAAAACGTAGATTTTAGAAATAAATATAGAAATGTAGATGTACTTTTAATTGACGATATTCAATTTATAGCTGGGAAAGAGCGTACACAAGAAGAATTCTTCCATACTTTTAATGCTCTTTACGAAGCAAATAAACAAATTATATTATCCAGCGATAGACCGCCAAAGGAAATTCCTACGTTAGAGGACAGATTGCGCTCAAGATTTGAATGGGGACTTATTGCAGATATACAAGCACCAGATTTTGAAACAAGAATTGCTATTTTAAAGAAAAAAGCTGATGTAGAAAATTTAAACATACCTAATGAAGTAATGGTATATATTGCAACTCAAATAAAGTCAAATATTAGAGAACTTGAAGGAGCACTTATAAGAATAGTGGCCTACTCTTCATTAACTAATAGAGAAATAAACGTAGATTTAGCAGCAGAAGCTTTAAAGGATATAATCTCTAGCAGAAATACTAGGCAAATTACAATAGAACTAATTCAAGATATAGTTTCAAGTTATTATAATTTAAAGATAGAAGATTTTAAATCTTCTAGAAGAACTAGAAATGTTGCTTTTCCGAGACAAATTGCTATGTATCTCTGTAGAAAGCTTACTGACACTTCTCTTCCTAAAATAGGAGAAGAGTTTGGTGGTAGAGATCATACTACTGTTATCCATGCTTATGAAAAAATATCTCAAAGCTTAAAAAAGGATGAAAACCTACAAAATACAGTAACTGAGCTAACTAAAAAGATTAATCAAAAATAATTAACATCTGTTATTAATAAAATTAATTAACTATGTGGATAAAAAATATAATATAATAAATTTGTTAACATTGTGGATAAATATATTTTTTTCAATGAATTTATCCACAATTATTTTTATCTTATTTTTGAGTTGTTTTATAGGTTCATAGGGGTTATCCACATACTCACAGCCCCTACTACTATTACTACTAGTTTTTTTATATTATCTAAGCTATTCTATACACAACGTAAGTTGTTAATAAGGAGGTTACTAAATAATGAAATTTATAACTGAAAAAAATCTGCTTCAAGAAGCAATATCAAATGTACAAAAAGCTATAACTGGAAAATCCACAATGCAAATATTACAAGGAATATACATTAGTGCGTATAAAAATACATTAACACTTATTGGTTCAGACATAGATGTTTGTATAGAAACAAAAATAGATGTCGAAGTTATAGAAGAAGGTTCTATAGTTATTGATTCTAGACTTTTTGGAGAAATAATAAGAAAACTTCCAAATGCAGAAATTGAAATTACTTCTATAGATGACAATACCATAGAAATAAATTGTGAAAAGTCTTGTGTTAATTTAATACATATGAATGCTACTGACTACCCATTGCTGCCATCTATAGATGAAGATATGATCTTTACAATACCTCAAAAAACTCTTAAAAATATGATAAAGGGTACTATTTTTGCTGCAGCTCAAGATGAGACACGACCAATATTAACAGGAGTTTTGTTTGAGCTTAAAGAAAATAAGCTAAACTTAGTAGCTCTTGATGGTTTTAGAGTTGCCTTTAGAAGTGAAAATATAGACTATGACTATAATAAAGAAGCTGTAATACCAGGAAAAACATTAAATGAGGTTTCAAAAATACTAGAAGACAGTGAAGAACCTGTAAAAATAACATTTACCCCAAACCATATTTTATTTAATTTTGGCAATACTAAAGTTATATCAAGACTTTTAGAGGGAGAATTTATAAAGTATAGTTCAATAATTCCTCAAGAATATAAGTTGAGAGTTACTGTTAAGAAAGATGAAATTTTAAGTTGTATAGAAAGAGCTTCTCTAATGGCTAAAGATGGAAACACAAATTTAGTAAAATTAGATATTCAAGAAGACACCTTAATAGTGACCTCTAATTCTCAATTGGGAAAAGCTAGAGAAGAAGTTTCTATTTTATTGCAAGGAGAAACTTTAAAAACTGCATTTAACTCAAAATATCTTATTGATATATTTAAAAATATGGATGAAGAGGAAATTATAATGGAATTATCTAGTGCAGTAAGTCCATGTATTGTAAAAAACAAGGATAAAGATAATTGCACATATTTATTACTTCCAGTTAGAGTTAAATATTAATTAAGGTAAGGTGCGAAATGGTAGAAGTTAAAATAAATACTGAATTCATAAAACTTGATTCATTTTTAAAATTTACTGGTGCCTGTTCACTAGGATCGGAAGCTAAATTCTTCATACAAAATGGAGAAGTTAAAGTCAATGATAAAGTAGAGGTTCAAAGAGGAAAGAAACTTTATAAGGGCTATATAGTTGAGTTTCAAGGTGAACAATATAAAGTAGTTTAGCTAACGTATATGCACCGAAAAAATCCGGTGCATATTTTTAAATTTTAGCTGTTTAAAGTAAAATTTACACTATTAGCTTATAGTATGTTATAATTTAAGATGGGTGTTTATATGTACGTAAAAAGTTTACTCTTAAAAAATTTTAGAAATTATGATGAACTAAATTTAGATTTTGCAAATGGTACGAATGTATTTATAGGAGATAATGCACAAGGTAAAACCAACGTTTTAGAAGCCCTTTATTATGCAAGTATAGGTAAGTCTCATAGAACAAACAAAGATAAAGAGCTTATAAGATGGAATGAAAATGAGGCTTACATAAAGGTTGATATCGGAAAAATTAGACTTGATAAAAAGATTGAAATAAAAATCTTTAAAGAGGGTAAAAAAGGAATTAATATTAATTCTATAAAAATTAACAAATTATCAGAGCTTATGGGTATACTAAATATAGTTATGTTTTCTCCAGAAGATTTAAACATAATAAAAGATTCACCATCTTATAGACGAAAATTTATGGACATAGAGCTTTGTAAGCTTGATGGAAAATATTATTATAACTTATTAGCTTATAAAAAGATTCTTAATGAGCGAAATTCAGTTCTTAAAAAATTTAGTAGTAATACGGACATATTAGATATATATGATTATAAGCTTAGTGAGTATGGAGAATACATCGTAAAAAAAAGATTACAGTATATTGAAAAATTAAATGAAAAAGGTAAAATTATACATAAAGAAATAACTCTAGATAAAGAAATCATAGAGTTTAAATATTTAATGCAATTAAAAGGTAATGATATAAAGAGTGAACTTTATGATTCATTAGTCAAAAATAGAAAAAAAGATTTTGAAAGAAAAACCACCTCTGTAGGCCCTCATAGAGACGATTTTTTAGTTTTAATAAATGATATGGATGTTAAGACCTATGGCTCACAAGGTCAACAAAGAACTTCTGTACTTTCCATTAAGTTTGCATCACTTCACATAATTAAAGAGTTAACAGGAGAGTATCCCCTTTTATTATTAGACGATGTGTTATCAGAGTTAGATACTAAAAGACAGGAATACATTTTAAACTCTATAAGTAATGTGCAAACTTTAATCACATGTACAGGAATAAGTAATATTGAAAGACATTTAAATAAAACTGATAATGTAAAAATATTTAAGGTCTCAAGTGGAGAAATAACAAAGCTGTAGCATGTTAAGGAGGATAACCATGTTTCTACATTTAGGAGAAAATGTAGTGGTTCCTGTAAAAGACGTAATAGCAATTTTCGATATGGAAGCCACTATGTATAGTTCGGATACAATTCAATTTATAAGGATGGCAGAGGAAGACGGATTTGTAGAGCGAATAACCAAAGAAAAACCTAAATCTTTTGTTATAGCTGAAGTTAATAAGAAAAGTAAGGTTTATTTATCTCCTATTTCTTCAGCCACCTTATGTAAAAGAACAGACATTGTATATTGTGAGCTTTAATTAGTTAGGAGGATATACATGAATAATAATCAAAACTATGATGAAAATCAGATACAAGTGTTAGAAGGACTTGAAGCTGTTAGAAAAAGACCAGGTATGTACATTGGTAGCACAAGCGCTAGAGGACTTCATCATCTAGTATACGAAATAGTTGATAATAGTATTGATGAAGCAACTGTAGGGGCTTGTAGCAATATAAATGTTACAATTCACAATGACAACTCAATTACTGTAATAGATGATGGTAGGGGTATGCCTGTAGGTATGCATCCTAAGTTAAAGATACCAACAGTTGAAGTTATAATGACAGTGCTTCATGCTGGAGGTAAATTTGGTGGTGGCGGATATAAAGCATCTGGGGGATTACATGGAGTTGGAGCTTCTGTAGTTAATGCTTTATCAGAAACATGTGAGGTTGAAGTTAAAAGAGATGGGCATATTTGGAGGCAAAGATTTTCAAGGGGGAAGGTTGTAACTCCGCTTGAAAAGATTGGTGATACTGAAGAACATGGAACTAAAACTCATTTTAAACCTGATAAGGAAATTTTTGATGAAGTAGATTTTGACTATGAAACTTTATCTCAAAGATTAAGAGAATTAGCATTTTTAAATAAAGGTATAAAAATAACCTTAACTGATGAAAGAGAAGATAAGAACCATGAATTTCACTATGAAGGTGGAATTAAATCCTTTGTTGAGTACTTAAATAGAAATAAAGGAAAGGTACACAATGAACCTATTTATGTAGAGGGTAATAAGGATGAATGTATAGTTGAGATTGCACTTCAATATAACGATACCTATAATGAGAATTTATTTTCTTTTGCCAACAATATAGATACTGTTGAAGGAGGAACTCACTTAGTGGGCTTTAAAACTGCATTAACAAGAGTTTTAAATGATTATGCTAAGAGATTTGGATTCTTAAAAGAAAATGATAAAAATTTAAGTGGAGAAGATGTAAGAGAAGGACTTACAGCGGTTATATCTGTTAAAGTAGTAGATCCTCAATTTGAGGGCCAAACAAAAACTAAACTAGGTAATAGTGAAGTTAGAGGTGTGGTTGAAGCTATAGTTTCTGAGGCTATAAGTAATTTTCTGGAGGAAAATCCTGCTGTAGGAAAAAGTATTATAGATAAAGGGTTAAACGCTGCAAGAGCAAGAGAAGCAGCGAAAAAAGCAAGAGAACTTACAAGAAGAAAGACTGCACTTGAAAGTACTTCATTACCTGGTAAACTTGCAGATTGTTCTTCAAAGGATCCAGAAGAATGTGAAATATATATAGTTGAGGGAGATTCTGCCGGTGGTTCAGCTAAGCAAGGAAGAGAAAGAAGATTTCAAGCTATTTTACCTTTAAGAGGAAAGATAATAAACATAGAAAAGCAACGTCTTGACAGAGTTCTTAATTCTGAAGAAATAAGAAATATGGTTACTGCTTTTGGAGCAGGAATAGCTAAAGACTTTGATGTTTCTAAATTAAGATATCATAAAATTATAATAATGACAGATGCTGACGTTGACGGAGCTCATATAAGAACATTACTTCTTACATTCTTTTATAGATATATGAGAGAGTTAGTAGAACAAGGACACGTTTATATAGCTCAGCCTCCTCTATACAAAGTCAAAAAGGGTAAAAACGAGTATTATACTTATAGTGATGAAGAATTAGAAGAAATTCTAAATCAAATAGGTGGAAAAGACAGCAATACAGATATTCAAAGATATAAAGGTCTTGGAGAGATGAATGCAGAACAGCTTTGGGATACAACTATGAATCCTGAAAAAAGAACATTATTAAAAGTTACAGTAGAAGATGCTATGGCTGCAGATGAAATCTTCACTATTCTTATGGGAGATAAGGTAGAACCTCGTAGAGAATTTATACAAGAAAATGCTAAAATGGTTAGCAATTTAGATATATAGTATTTTAGAAAAATAAGGTGAGGTGAAACATATGAATAGGGAAGAAAATATATTACCCATTGATATAAGACACGAAATGAAAAATTCCTATATTAGTTATGCCATGAGTGTTATTGTTGGTCGTGCTCTTCCTGATGTAAGAGATGGGCTAAAACCAGTACATAGAAGAATACTTTATTCTATGCATGAACTTGGTATAACACCAGAAAAAGGATATAGAAAATGTGCAAGAATTGTTGGAGATGTTTTAGGTAAATATCACCCACATGGTGACTCTTCTGTTTATGATGCTTTAGTTAGAATGGCACAGGATTTCTCTATTAGGTATACATTAGTTGATGGACACGGTAACTTTGGTTCTGTTGATGGTGATAGAGCAGCAGCAATGAGATATACAGAGGCAAGGATGAGTAAAATTACTCTTCAAATGCTTAGAGATATTAATAAGAATACCGTTGATTTTGTTCCAAACTTTGATGGTGAAGAACAAGAGCCATCTGTACTTCCATCAAGATTTCCTAATCTTTTAGTTAATGGTTCATCAGGTATAGCTGTTGGTATGGCAACTAATATACCTCCTCATAATCTAAAAGAGGTTATAGATGGAGTTATAATGATAATAGACAATGAAGATGTTACTATTACTGAGCTTATGAGCAGTATAAAGGGACCGGATTTCCCTACAGCAGGTATAATTTTAGGAAGAGCTGGAATTAAAAATGCCTATGAAACAGGTAGAGGAAAAGTAGTAGTTAGATCAAAATCAGAGATAGAGGAGCATAATGGACGTAATAGAATTATAGTTTCAGAGCTTCCTTATCAAGTAAATAAAGCAAATCTAATAGAGAGTATAGCAGAATTAGTTAAGGATAAAAAAATAGATGGTATCTCAGACCTTAGAGATGAATCAGATAGAGAAGGTATGAGAATCGTTATAGAATTAAAAAGAGATGCTAATGCTAATATTGTTTTAAATAGACTTTATAAGCATACTAAGATGCAAGATACTTTTGGTATCATAATGCTTGCTTTAGTAGATGGCCAGCCTCAGATATTAAATTTAAAACAAATTTTAGTTCATTATTTAAATCATCAAAAAATGGTAATAAGAAGAAGAACTGAATTTGACTTAGATAAAGCTCAAGCTAGAGCTCATATCTTAGAAGGCCTAAGAATTGCATTAGATCATATAGATGAAGTAATATCTCTAATTAGATCATCTAAAACTGGTCAAGAAGCTAAAGAAGGTCTTATGGCTAAATTTGGACTTTCTGATAAGCAATCTCAAGCTATATTAGATATGAGACTTCAAAGACTTACAGGATTAGAACGTGAAAAGATTGAAGAAGAATATAATGAGCTTATGAAAACAATACAGTACTTAAAATCTATACTTGAAAATGAAGAGATTCTTTTAGGAATAATAAAAGAAGAACTTATAGAACTTAGGAATAAGTATGGAGATGAAAGAAGAACAGCTATTGAAAAAAATCCATATAGCATAGATGAAGAGGATTTAATAGCAGAAGAAGATGTTGTAATAACATTGACTCATGCAGGATATATTAAGAGACTTCCTATAGACACTTATAATGCTCAAAAAAGAGGTGGAAGAGGAATTCAAGGTGTTACTACAAAAGAGGATGATTTCGTAGAACATATCTTTATAACTCCAACTCATAATAACCTGATATTCTTCACTAATAGAGGTAAAGCTTATAAATTAAAAGCCTATGAAATACCAGAGGGTAGTAGAACAGCAAAAGGTACTAACCTTGTAAATATACTTCCATTAGAAAATAATGAAACAATTCAAGCAGTTATATCATTAAAAACTTTTGAAGCAGATAATTATCTTGTTATGGGAACTAAAGAAGGTTTAGTAAAGAAAACCTCTCTTGATAAGTACGCATCCATAAGAAGAAATGGATTAATTGCTATAAACTTAAGAGAAGAAGATGAACTTATAGGTGCTACTATCACAACTGGAGATAGTGAAATAATTTTTGTTACTAAACAAGGTTATTCTATAAGATTTAATGAAAAAGATGCTAGAGAAATGGGAAGAACAACTACAGGGGTTAAGGCAATAACTTTAAGAGATGAAGATATAGCAGTTTCAATGGTAGTTGTTAAAGAAAATGAAGAGCTTTTAGTTATAAGTGAAAAAGGTTTTGGTAAGAGAACAGATATATCAGAGTACACATTACAACGTAGAGGTGGAAAAGGTATAAAAACTTATAGGGTAACTGAAAAAACAGGTTACGTAGTAGGTGCAAGAGTAGTTAAAGACGCAGATGAATTAATGTTAATTAATAGTGACGGTATAATAATAAGATTAAACGTTGCAGATATATCTACTACAAGCAGAAATACTATGGGTGTAACTCTTATGAAGACAGGTGAAGATGTAAATATTGTTGCTATGGCAAAAATAAATTATACTGATTCAAATGATGAAAATACTTCTAATGAAGAATCAGAAGAAAGTGTAGAAGAAATAGATCAGAGCTTAGAACAAATAGAAAATGAAGAATAATTAAAAGACTGAGGCTTTATGCTTTAGTCTTTTTCTATTAAAGTATTTTAGAAAATGACCTAAGAATATTTAAATAATTGTTTGTAAATTTATAAGTAGCTAATTCATGAATTTTTTATAAAGTAATTTATCCAATGCTTTAAAAATCAACGGACTACTAACTTTTACCTGTAATAAAGAATAGTGATAAAATCACATTATTATACTTAAATTCCTAATTATTTAAGTATACTTTTCCTGGTGTATCAATAAAAGAAATACAGCAAAATAAAAAGAATAAAGGAGAATAATTAATATAGTTTGATAAAATGATGTATT
The DNA here is from genome assembly GCF_054863625.1 of Clostridium sp. Marseille-QA1073. Classification (NCBI taxonomy): domain Bacteria; kingdom Bacillati; phylum Bacillota; class Clostridia; order Eubacteriales; family Clostridiaceae; genus Clostridium; species Clostridium sp. Marseille-QA1073. Next base: position 157,335 of record NZ_JBSVQM010000007.1, read on the forward strand.
TTAGTTTTAACGAATAACTTTTATTTAGATATAATAATCCTTGTCCCTAAGAGATGCGAAAACAAATCTTAGTGATGAAGTTTAGGTTTTTCTAAAGACAGTTAAATAAGTTTAAAAAAACTTTTAAAAAACTGTTGACAAGAAAAAGCAAAGCTGATAGAATAGTAAGAGTCGTCAGGTGATGGCGGTAAAAATTACTAAATAATTTGGTCTTTGAAAATTAAACAGAGAAATAGGTAAAACCAGTTAATTCATTGAGTTTCGAAAGAAACTTAAAATGACTATTATAGTCAGCAAACTTTACTTGAGCAATCAAGATACAAACTTTTAAATTGAGAGTTTGATCCTGGCTCAGGACGAACGCTGGCGGCGTGCCTAACACATGCAAGTCGAGCGATGAAGCTCCTTCGGGAGTGGATTAGCGGCGGACGGGTGAGTAACACGTGGGTAACCTGCCTCATAGAGGGGAATAGCCTCCCGAAAGGGAGATTAATACCGCATAAAGTATGAAGGTCGCATGACTTTTGTACCAAAGGAGCAATCCGCTATGAGATGGACCCGCGGCGCATTAGCTAGTTGGTGAGGTAACAGCTCACCAAGGCGACGATGCGTAGCCGACCTGAGAGGGTGATCGGCCACATTGGAACTGAGACACGGTCCAGACTCCTACGGGAGGCAGCAGTGGGGAATATTGCGCAATGGGGGAAACCCTGACGCAGCAACGCCGCGTGAATGAAGAAGGCCTTAGGGTTGTAAAGTTCTGTCATATGGGAAGATAATGACGGTACCATATGAGGAAGCCACGGCTAACTACGTGCCAGCAGCCGCGGTAATACGTAGGTGGCAAGCGTTGTCCGGATTTACTGGGCGTAAAGGATGCGTAGGCGGACATTTAAGTCAGATGTGAAATACCCGGGCTCAACTTGGGTGCTGCATTTGAAACTGGGTGTCTAGAGTGCAGGAGAGGAAAGCGGAATTCCTAGTGTAGCGGTGAAATGCGTAGAGATTAGGAAGAACACCAGTGGCGAAGGCGGCTTTCTGGACTGTAACTGACGCTGAGGCATGAAAGCGTGGGGAGCAAACAGGATTAGATACCCTGGTAGTCCACGCCGTAAACGATGAATACTAGGTGTAGGAGGTATCGACCCCTTCTGTGCCGCAGTTAACACAATAAGTATTCCGCCTGGGGAGTACGATCGCAAGATTAAAACTCAAAGGAATTGACGGGGGCCCGCACAAGCAGCGGAGCATGTGGTTTAATTCGAAGCAACGCGAAGAACCTTACCTAGACTTGACATCCCCTGAATTACCTGTAATGAGGGAAGCCCTTCGGGGCAGGGAGACAGGTGGTGCATGGTTGTCGTCAGCTCGTGTCGTGAGATGTTGGGTTAAGTCCCGCAACGAGCGCAACCCTTATCATTAGTTGCTACCATTAAGTTGAGCACTCTAGTGAGACTGCCCGGGTTAACCGGGAGGAAGGTGGGGATGACGTCAAATCATCATGCCCCTTATGTCTAGGGCTACACACGTGCTACAATGGTTGGTACAACAAGATGCAAGACCGTGAGGTGGAGCTAAACTTAAAAACCAATCCCAGTTCGGATTGTAGGCTGAAACTCGCCTACATGAAGCGGGAGTTGCTAGTAATCGCGAATCAGCATGTCGCGGTGAATACGTTCCCGGGCCTTGTACACACCGCCCGTCACACCATGAGAGCTGGTAACACCCGAAGTCCGTGAGGTAACCGCAAGGAGCCAGCGGCCGAAGGTGGGATTAGTGATTGGGGTGAAGTCGTAACAAGGTAGCCGTAGGAGAACCTGCGGCTGGATCACCTCCTTTCTAGGGAGTCGACGTAGTTGGTAACTCTACTACGAAAACTGGTACTATCTCTGTTTAATTTTGAGCGACCAAGGTCCTACGGGACAAAGGAGAAGCTCAATTGTTCTTTGAAAATTGCACAGTGAAAATATTTGTTTAAATATCCTTTAAATTTAAAAGATAAATAAACAATTTCGTCAAGACAAACAGAAATAAGTTTAAAAACAAAGTTTTTGAATTCTATTTATGCGAATTTGTATAAGACAATTTTAAAAAAAGCAATAGAAACGAGTAGTACAAGGAAACGAAGGAACGAGGAGCAGAGTTTACTAATGTAAATGAGCACCGCAGTGACTGAAGTTGACGAAGTAATACAAAGTTTATATTGATTTTTAGATAGGTCAAGCTACAAAGGGCGCAGGGTGAATGCCTTGGCACTAGGAGCCGAAGAAGGACGTGATAAGCTGCGATAAGCTTTGGGTAGACGCAAATAGTCTGTGATCCAAAGATTTCCGAATGGGGAAACCTACATGGCTACGCCATGTACTATATGCTGAATACATAGGTATATAGAGGTAAACCCGGGGAACTGAAACATCTAAGTACCCGGAGGAAGAGAAAGAAAAATCGATTTCCTAAGTAGCGGCGAGCGAAAGGGAAAGAGCCCAAACCTAAGCCTTTGGCTTGGGGGTTGAGGACAGAACATAAAAGAGGTGGCTATTGTAACTGAAGATAGCTGGAAAGCTACTCCGTAGAAGGTAATAGACCTGTAAGTGAAACGAGAAGACCTTAAGTTCTGATCCAGAGTACCACGAGACACGTGAAACCTTGTGGGAAGCAGGGAGGACCACCTCCCAAGGCTAAATACTACCTAGTGACCGATAGTGGAGAAGTACCGTGAGGGAAAGGTGAAAAGAACCCCGGGAGGGGAGTGAAATAGAACCTGAAACCCTGTGCCTACAACCGATCGAAGCACTTTATATGTGTGACGATGTGCTTTTTGTAGAACGAGCCAACGAGTTACGATATGTAGCGAGGTTAAGTACTTAAGGTACGGAGCCGAAGGGAAACCGAGTCTGAATAGGGCGCAAAGTTGCATGTCGTAGACCCGAAACCGGGTGACCTATCCATGGCCAGGTTGAAGCGAGAGTAAAATCTCGTGGAGGACCGAACCACGTTGGTGTTGAAAAACCATGGGATGAGCTGTGGATAGCGGAGAAATTCCAATCGAACTCGGAGATAGCTGGTTCTCCTCGAAATAGCTTTAGGGCTAGCGTCGATTAATTGAGTAATGGAGGTAGAGCACTGAATAGGCTAGGGGGCATATCGCTTACCGAACCTTATCAAACTCCGAATGCCATATACTTTTATTTCGGCAGTCAGACTGCGAATGATAAGATCCGTAGTCAAAAGGGAAACAGCCCAGACCATCAGCTAAGGTCCCAAAGTGTAAGTTAAGTGGTAAAGGATGTGGGATTTCTAAGACAACTAGGATGTTGGCTTAGAAGCAGCCACTCATTCAAAGAGTGCGTAATAGCTCACTAGTCAAGAGATCCTGCGCCGAAGATGTCCGGGGCTAAAACTTACCACCGAAGCTATGGGTGTACACTACGTGTACGCGGTAGAGGAGCTTTCTGCATTGGCTGAAGTCGTACCGGAAGGAGCGGTGGACGATGCAGAAGTGAGAATGTTGGCATAAGTAGCGAGAGACAGGTGAGAATCCTGTCGGTCGAAAACCTAAGGTTTCCTGAGGAAGGCTCGTCCGCTCAGGGTTAGTCGGGACCTAAGCCGAGGCCGAAAGGCGTAGGTGATGGACAACAGGTTGATATTCCTGTACCACTAGCAGACGTTATTACAAATGGGGTGACGCAGGAGGATAAGATGTGCTAGCTATTGGATGCTAGTCTAAGCGTTTAGGTATGTAGGATAGGCAAATCCACCTACATTAGCTGAGGCGTGATGGGGAAGCCCTTTAGGGTGAAGTATCTGATTCCACGCTGCCAAGAAAAGCCTCTATGGAGGAAGCTAGTGCCCGTACCGCAAACCGACACAGGTAGGTGAGGAGAGAATCCTAAGACCATCGGAAGAATTGCTGTTAAGGAACTCGGCAAATTGACCCCGTAACTTCGGGAGAAGGGGTGCCTACGCAAGTAGGCCGCAGAGAATAGGCCCAAGCAACTGTTTAGCAAAAACACAGGTCTCTGCTAAAGCGAAAGCTGATGTATAGGGGCTGACGCCTGCCCGGTGCTGGAAGGTTAAGGGGATTGCTTAGTGCAAACGAAGGCATGAACTTAAGCCCCAGTAAACGGCGGCCGTAACTATAACGGTCCTAAGGTAGCGAAATTCCTTGTCGGGTAAGTTCCGACCCGCACGAATGGCGTAATGATTTGGGCACTGTCTCAACAGCAAATCCGGCGAAATTGTAGTGCAAGTGAAGATGCTTGCTACCCGCGATTGGACGGAAAGACCCCGTAGAGCTTTACTGCAATTTAGCATTGAGTTTCGGTACTATCTGTACAGGATAGGTGGGAGACTTGGAAGCAAGGGCGTCAGCCTTTGTGGAGTCATCCTTGGGATACCACCCTGATAGTACTGGAATTCTAACCGGAGGCCTTGAATCAGGTCACGGGACATTGTTAGGTGGGCAGTTTGACTGGGGCGGTCGCCTCCAAAAAAGTAACGGAGGCGCCCAAAGGTTCCCTCAGAACGGTCGGAAATCGTTCGAAGAGTGCAAAGGCAGAAGGGAGCCTGACTGCGACACAGACAAGTGGAGCAGGGACGAAAGTCGGGCTTAGTGATCCGGTGGTTCCTCGTGGGAGGGCCATCGCTCAACGGATAAAAGCTACCTCGGGGATAACAGGCTGATCTCCCCCAAGAGTCCACATCGACGGGGAGGTTTGGCACCTCGATGTCGGCTCGTCGCATCCTGGGGCTGAAGTAGGTCCCAAGGGTTGGGCTGTTCGCCCATTAAAGCGGCACGCGAGCTGGGTTCAGAACGTCGTGAGACAGTTCGGTCCCTATCCGTCGCGGGCGTAGGAAATTTGAAGGGAGCTGTCCTTAGTACGAGAGGACCGGGATGGACAGACCTCTGGTGCACCAGTTGTCACGCCAGTGGCACAGCTGGGTAGCTATGTCTGGAAGGGATAAACGCTGAAAGCATCTAAGCGTGAAGCCCCCCCTAAGATGAGATTTCCCATAACATAAGTTAGTAAGACTCCTGGAAGAACACCAGGTTGATAGGTGAGAGGTGTAAGCATGGCAACATGTTCAGCTGACTCATACTAATAAGTCGAGGGCTTGACCTAATTAATTTCACTGTGCAATTTTCAGAGAATAATTTCTTTGAAAATTTATAAAAAAAGTTATTGACAAAGATAACTTAATAAATTATAATAACAAAGTAAGGTTAATGAATGACCTTTGAATCTGGTGATGATGGTCCTAAGGGTAACACCCCTTTCCATTCCGAACAGGCAGGTTAAGCCTTAGGACGCCGAGAGTACTGCAGGGGAGACCCTGTGGGAGGGTAGGTTGTTGCCAGGTAGTGTTAACTAAGTCTCCTTAGTTAACACTATGGATCTTTAGCTCAGTTGGTTAGAGCAACCGGCTCATAACCGGTAGGTCCGGGGTTCGAGTCCCTGAAGGTCCACCATATTTGGGGGTATAGCTCAGTTGGGAGAGCACCTGCCTTGCACGCAGGGGGTCAAGAGTTCGAATCTCTTTATCTCCACCAAAAAGCAATCCAAGAGGATTGCTTTTTTATTTTTTTAGAATAAATTAAATTTTAAAACCTATTAAGATCAATTATTAAATTTTTTACAGATATATTTCTATATGGTACTACAAATTATAAAGTTGATTAGCCACAATTTAAATTATACATTCTTATTATTTCCTATTAATTTCATCTGTATTTTTTTAGCGCACCTATTTCAATTATTAAATCCCTAAAGTCATCATCAGATAAGAATGAACGACTAACTCTATCTAGTGAATTTAAAGCTTCTGTAAAATGCTTGATAGCAGGAGTTTGTAGATTATTAATCTAATAGCATAAGCTCATTTCATTGTAAGTCTTTATAAATGTTAAAGCCTCCATGTATCCTTCACTTCTAAATTGATAATATTTCCCTTGATCAAAATGTGACACAAAGTTTAAAAAGTTAGCATCAACATTAAGTTTATCATTAGTTAGTAGTGTATTTACCATTTCATTAGCTGATCGTATATCAGTACTGAATTGGGATAAAGTCTTTAAAACACCTTGAGATATTTGATCATAAGGCATTAATATAAAAATTGACATATTTCCCTTTTTAATTAATGCTTTCAATGTTATAATATGAGTTACTTTTTATATAGTTACAAAATTATAATGGGAGATGAATTTATGTATAGTAAGAATTATATACAAATGGATGAGAGCATTTGGAGTGGAAGAGTAGACAGTACTTCCAACTATGATGCTTTTAGATGGCACCAACATGTTAAACCATTAAATTTATGGGACGAAAATATAAAGCCTGTAGAAAGCTTAAGCTTTGGCATATTAGGTTTTTGTTGTGATATAGGTATAAAATTAAATAAAGGCAGAGTTGGTGCAATAAATGGTCCAATATCCATAAGAACTCAAATGGCAAATTTCCCTTGCAACTTTTATGAATGTGTAAATATATTTGATGCAGGTGACATAGTTGCAGAAGGATTAAGTTTAAGTGAAGCACAAGAACTTTTATCTAAATCTGTAGCTAGACTTCTTAGTTTAAATATATTCCCAATTGTATTAGGCGGCGGACATGAAACTGCTTTAGGAAACTTTAGAGGGCTCTTTAATAATGTACAAACTATATGTGATAAACCAAAGATTGGCATAATAAATTTTGATGCTCACTTTGATTTACGACCTTATGATAAAGAAGGAAGCTCTGGGACTATGTTTAGGCAAATATCAGATATCTGTAAAAATAATGATATGGATTTTTCTTATTTCTGTGTTGGTGTTCAAGAACATAGTAATACAATTGAGCTTTTTAAAACTGCTAATAAATTAGGAGTTAAATATGCCCTTGCAAAAGACATAGTATCTAGTGATGGCTGGGCACTTATTAAAGCCTTAAAAGATTTTATAAAAAAACAAGACTACATATATGTAACCATTTGTTCTGATGTATTTTCAGCAGCTTTTGCTCCAGGTGTTAGTGCAATTCAAACTGTTGGATTAGACCCTGAAATGGTAATTCAAGTCTTAAAACATATATTAAAGTCAGGAAAGGTTATGAACTTTGATATATGTGAAGTAGCTCCAAGATTTGATAAAGATAATATAACTTCAAATACTGCAGCAGTAATAATATTTGCTCTAGTAAATACTATTTGTAAGCAATATAACTTAGAATATAGCTATTAAGATAAAGAGTATAGTTTTAAATTTTGCTCTTTGAATATATTTGTATATAATAGACATATAGATAAATTGCTTAATACAAGATCTTTAGATATATATTAAATGTAGAAGTGGTATTATATAAAACATGCATTTTAGGAGTTATATATGTTTATTTATAGAGTAAAACAATTTTTTAAGGCTGTAACAGCTAAAATTACAGATAAAGATATAGAATTTATTAATAGATATTTAGAACCTTTTGAAATTGAATTATTTAATAAACTTAAGGTTTATGATAAAAAGCATTGTATAAATGTAGCTAAGGATATTATAAATGAAACTAAAGAAATATCATTATTAGATAATTTAAATCATAATGAAATAAATACATTAATAAAAGCAGGTTTTCTTCATGATATAGGTAAATTATATAAAAGTTTAAATCCTATAAGAAAAGTCCATAGTAGTTGTTTTAAATTTTATTACTAAAGGTAAATTAAAAAAATTTGATAATATAAAATTTATAAATGTTTATTATAATCATGGTGAAATAGGATATAACATATTAAAAGAATATAATTATGATGATAATTTGTTAAATTTAATAAGATATCATCATACAAATAATTACCAAAATATTTCCATGGACATATTAAAAAGATGTGATGATAAAAATTAATTTTATTTACTAAGAGTAAAATTAAATTAGTATATAAATTACCTTCATAGTACATAAGAAAAATCCACTATTAAAAAGTAATATTTAATAGTGATTTTTCTTATATAATTACTTATATATTAGAGTCAAATGATTTTATTTAAAAATTTTAGAGAATAAGTAATTATAAAGAGATTTAGTGCTCTTATATATTTTATAGTATGTTGAATCATAAAAATATAACTATATGTCTAATCTAGATTTTTCTAGGATATAAAATATTCTAGTAATTTTAATTAATTATTTTCTTTAAGATTATTCAAATATATCCTATTATATTTTTTCCAAGAGTTAATGCTATAAATAATTCCATAAGATCCTATTAATATAGTAAATATTAGAGAATTTTTATTTAAAATATGTTTTGTTTTAATATATTTATAATTCCAAAAGCTAATATAAATATGGATATGATAATAGTATTTTTTAAGATGTAAAGAATTTGACCTTTCTTTCTCCAATTGTACCAATATGATATAAAATTATTTCTTATACGCATTTAATACCCTCTCATTTCTATAAAATAAATATAAAAATATTATATCACTCATTTACATTAAATGGTAATAATATTATAATAATATATATATTTCATAACAGTAATTATAGAAAAAGGCATAGTTTATAAATATCTATTTATTTTTATTATAAATAGATATTTATAATGTTAAAATATACTTATACCTTAAAAATATATTTTATATATGTAAGATGGAGGAAAAAATGAATTCACAAATTCGTAGAGAAAAAATTAAAGAAGTATTATGTAAAAGTAATGATGCTTATAAAGGCCAAAAATTAGCAGAAATTTTTGGTGTTACAAGACAAATTATAGTGAAAGATATAGCTATATTAAGAGCTAAAGGTATTAATATAATTGCTACTCCTGAAGGTTATATTGTGCCTAATAATGATACTATGAAGGTGAAAAAAGTAATTGCTACTTTACATAATAAGGAAAATATAGAAGAAGAAATGAAAGCTATCGTTAAGTATGGCGGAATAATTGAAGATGTTATTGTTGAGCATCCTTTGTATGGAGAAATAAAAGGAATGCTTATGGTAAAAAACTTATATGATGTAGAAAATTTCATAGATAATCTTCATAAGTATGAAGCAGAACCATTATTTTTATTAACCAATGGAATTCATCTTCATACAATTAGTGCAGAAAATGAAGAAGTTATGGATAATATTATAAATGAATTAAAAAATAAAGGATTTTTGGTAGATAATATATAAGCTAATATACTATTCTATATAGGATTTATCTTTGAATAATAGTATTATTAAGATGTATGTAATAATTATAGATATTTATGTGTTTTAAAAAAATAAATCTTCAATATTTATATAAAAGAAAGTATAATTAAAATTTTTAACTAATTATTTAATTTCACATATTTTAAGAAAAAATTATGAGAGGAGATATAAAACTTAATATATATTTGTTCGAAAAAGGATAAGAGGTGATAATGTGAAGAAGAGAGGAATAGTATTTTCTTTTATAATAATGATAATATTAATACTTTTGGTTTTAGCTTCTAGTATAAATATATTAGTTGATTATCAATGGTTTAAAGAATTAGGTTATTTATCTATATATTTTAAGAGAGTTGTAGCTACGTTAAAGTTAATGATACCTGTATTTATTATTATTTTTACTGCTATAACAGTATATTATATAAGTTTAAAACCTAGTATTATGAAGATGAGAAAAGTTATAGAAAGAAATAGAGATAAAGAGAAAAAGATATTTAAAGTATTTTTAATTATAAATGCTTTAGTTTCTATGTTTTTTTCCTATATTTTTGCATCAAATTATTGGTATAGAATATTAGAGTTTACAAACTCAACATCCTTTAATTTAAATGATCCTATATTTAATAAGGATATTTCTTTTTATGTATTTAAGCTGCCTTTAATACAATCATTGTATAGCAGCATAATTTCTTTGTTAGTTATTTTAGTAATAATCACTTTTATAATTTATATTTCTTTTAGTGCTAAAGATAAAATACAGGACAAAGTTGCTAATATAAGTAATAAAAGTTTTAAAAGCTTTAAAAGTGGTATAACAAATTTTGCGGGTAAGCAGTTAGCTGTACTTTCAGCATTAATTATGCTATTTATAGCTTTCGGATATATGATTAATGCATGGAATTTAGTTTATTCACCACAGGGGGCAGTTTTTGGTGCAAGTTATACAGATATGAAAGTTAGCTTGAAATTTTATAGAGCTATTTCAATAGTAGGAATAGTGGCTTCAGTAGTAGTATTCTTTAGTATAATTACATCTAAAGTAAAACCTATAATTTATTCAATTGTTTTAATGTTTATACTGATTATAGGGGAAGGGGTATCTGCAACTTTCGTTCAAAAGTTTATAGTACAATCCAATGAAAAGACTTTAGAACAACCTTTTATTGAATATAATATTGATTATACAAGGAAAGCTTTTAATATTGATGAAATTAAAGAAGAAAATTATAATGTTATTAATAATTTAACTTCAAAAGATATAAAAGATAACAAGGATATAATTGATAATATAAAGATAAATGCATATAAACCAGCGTTAGAATTTAATAATCAATTTCAATATATAAGATATTATTATGGCTTTAATGATATTGATATAGATAGATATAATATTAATGGAAAGTACAGCCAAGTATTTATTGCACCTAGGGAGTTAGACTTAAATAAATTAGATGATAACTCAAATACATGGCAAAATAGGCATTTATCTTATACTCATGGATATGGAATTGTAATGAGTAAAGTTAATTCAGTAACAAGTGAAGGACAACCTAACTTTGTTATTAGTAATGTACCTATAGAGAATAAGACCGATATAAAGCTAGATAATCCAAGAATATACTTTGGAGAAAGTACAAATGACTATAGTATAGTTAATACTGATCTTGGTGAAATTGATTATCCTATGAGCGGAGAAAATGTAACTAATAACTATGACGGAGAAGCTGGAATAAGAATGTCTATGCTAAATAGAATTTTATTCTCATTTAAATATCAAAATCCTAAGTTTATTTTATCTCAAGATATAAATAGAGATAGTCAAATACTTATACACAGAAATATAAGAGAAAGAGTAAATAAAATAGCACCATTTTTACAATATGATAGAGATCCTTATATAGTTGTAGATAATGGTCAATTATATTGGATTATGGATGCGTATACAGTGACAGATAAGTTTCCTTTTTCTCAACCTTTAGACAATAACGTAAACTATATGAGAAACTCTATTAAAGTTATAATAGACGCGTTTAATGGTACTACAAACTTTTACGTTGTAGATAAAAATGATCCTATAGCCGTTACTTACTCTAAAATATTTCCACAACTATTTAAAGATGTTGAAGAGGTACCTAAATCTTTAAGAGATCATTTTAAATACCCTGAAGATTTATTTAATATTCAGTGTCAAGTTTTAGGTAAATATCATGTAAAAGATCCTGGAGTATTTTATAATGGAGATGATGTATGGAGCATAGCAAGTGATAAAGAAAAAGTAGATGAAAATGAAAAAGAAAAATTAAATGAAGCTTCCTATGTTATTATGAGATTACCTAATGAAACAAAAGATGAAATGGTAGTATTAGAATATTTTAATACTAAAGGTAGAGATAATATGGTAGCGATGTATGGAGTAAGAATGGATGGAGAAAATTATGGACAAATGTTCCTATATAAATTTCCTACAGGTGGTACTGTATATAGTCCTATGTTATTTAAGCAAAAATTACATCAAGATCCGGAAATATCTAAAGAATTATCACTTTGGGATACGAAAGGCTCAGAAGTTCAATTTGGAGAAGTTTTAATTATTCCAATAAAAAAATCTTTACTATATGTTGAGCCTCTTTATTTAAGAGCTGCAGGAGAAAAAAGTATTCCAGAAATGAAAAATGTAATTGTAGGATATGGGGATCAAATAGTTTTAGCTAATAACATTGAAAGCGCATTAGCTAAATTGTTTAGTTATGAGGATAAAGCCGGAGATGAAAATAAAGTAAATACAACCACAGATAAGGTTGATATTAAAAGGATTAAAGAATTGTATGATAAAGCAATAGAAGCTCAAAAAAATGGAGACTGGGCTAAATATGGTGAATATATAAATTCACTTGGTAAAGAAATAGAGAAAGTTTCTAAATAGTACAAGTTAATTTATGGAGGAATTATGGACTACGATGTGCTTGTATTAGGTGGCGGCATGATAGGTTGTGCAGTTGCCTATGAATTATCAAAATATAATTTAAATATAGCTGTAATAGAAAAAGACTATGATATTGGTTCAGATGCAGCACTAATAAATACAGCAACAATTTATGATGGGCTTGAGTGTGAAGATACACTTAGCTCTTCATTAATTCGAAAAGGCAATAAAATGATTGACAGTTATGTAAGTAAATTTAATGTCCCTTTTAAAAAATGTGGTTCATTATATGTAGCTAAAAATAAGGAGCAAGAAATACAAATTGAAAGGATGTATAAAATAGCTTTAGAGAAGAAAATAAAAGAGATTAAATTACTTTGTGATGAAGAAATTTACAAAGTAGAGCCTAATTTACAAAGAGGATTTAAAAAAGCACTATATATTCCTAATACAGGTGTAGTATGCTCTTATGACTTAGCATTAGCTTATGGAGAAATTGCCTTTGATAATGGGGTAAAATTTAAATTAGAAGAAGAAGTTTTAAATATTGAAAATACATCAAAGGGATTTAAAGTTGAAACAAATAGAAATAAATTTACTTGTAAAATAGTTATAAATACAACTTCTCAAAAGGATTTAGGAAGGGATTATAATAAAAATAAAATAAAAGACCCTTATAAAAACAATTTAAAATATTTTATAGTAGATAAAAGCTATAATAATTTATACTCAAACATAATTTTTGATATAGACAATAAAGAAAGACGGTATATACGTCCAACAATGAATGGAGAAATAATTGGAGCATTAAGCACAGATGAAAATGTAAACTATGATATAGTTATAGATAAATTGTCTCATTTAACCGGGAAGGTTGATGCAAAGAGTATCAAAATGGTTCTCGACTGGAGCTTATATGATGAGCCTGTAGTTATTGATGATAATTTAAATGATAATGGGTATATTAATGTAAGTGTTAAGCATTTTGGAAAAGTTACCATGACACCAGCTATTGCTGATATGGTATGTAAAATGGTAGTTAATGATTTAAATTGTATATTAAAAAAAGATTTTATAGATAGAAGAAGAGAATGCTACAAATTTAGAGATTTAAGTAATGAAGATAGAAAAAGAATAATAAAACTAGATAAGAAATATGGTAAAATAGTTTGTAGATGTGAAAATATAACAGAAGGTGAAATTGTAGATGCAATAAGGAGACCTTTAGGTGCTCGTACATTAGAAGGGGTAAAAAGAAGAACTGGTGCGGGTTTTGGAAATTGTAGAGGTTCTTATTGCAATCAAGTTATAATTTCTATATTAGCTAGAGAAACAGATAAACATATAACAGAAATAGTTAAAAACTCAAAAAACTCTAAAGTAGTGTTAAGTAGAATTAAAGAATTTGATACAATGTAAGGAATGATAAATATGTGCAATGAAGAAATATTAACTACTGTTGTTAGAGTTAAAGGCTCTAATAAGCATGATATAGCTCCTGTTAAAAGTACTAGGCCTATAAATAAAGCATTATGGCTTGAATGTTCAAAGGCTTTAAGTAGAATTCATATTGGACCTCCTATAAAAATAGGAGATGTGGTATGCAAAAATATATTAAATACCGGTGTAGATATTGTATGCACTAAAAATATATATAAGAATAATTAATTTTATATTGACAAAACATATATTAACATATAGAATTATCTTCAAAATAAATATTTAGATTAAACCGTTGAAGAGTCTAGTAGCAATTTATTAACATTAAAGAGAGTTAGTGCATGGTGTAAGCTGATATGTTAAATTTTGTGAATCCAACTTGAAGGGACTGTGATGAGCAGTACGGTAATTACCGTTATTATAATTAAGAGGAATAGTATTTTTTAAAATATTATTCAATTTAGGGTGGCAACGCGGAGTCTTTCGTCCCTTTTGGGATTGAAGGCTCTTTTTTGTTTGAAAAAATTTATAAATAATAAAATATAAAAATAAACTTGTAGGAGGAATTTATTATGTTAGATTTAAAAAGAATTCGTAACAATGTTGAAGAAATAAAAAAAGCACTTAATGATAGAGGAGAAAATTTTGATATAAGTGTTATTGATGAGGTTGTAGATTTAGATAAAAGAAGAAGAGATATATTAGTTGAAGTTGAAGAATTAAAAAATAAAAGAAATACTCAATCATCTCAAATTCCGAAACTTAAAAAGGAAGGGCTACCTGTTGACGATATAATGGCGCAAATGAAAGAGCTTGCTGATAAAATTAAAAACTTTGATGTAGAACTTTCAGAAATAGATGAAAGAATAAAATATATAATGCTTAGAATACCTAATATACCAAATCCTGAAGTTCCTAATGGAGATACTGATGAAGATAATGTGGAAGTAAGAAAATTTGGTGAACCAAGAAAATTTGAATTTGAGCCAAAAGAGCATTGGACTTTAGGAACAGAAAAAGGAATATTAGATTTTGAAGCAGGTGGAAAAGTTACTGGCTCAAGATTTACAGTATATAAAGGATTAGGTGCTAGATTAGAAAGAGCTATAATAAACTTCTTTTTAAATAAGCATATAGATGAAAATGGATATACAGAAATACTGCCGCCATTTATAGTTAATAGAAATAGTATGACAGGAACAGGACAGCTTCCAAAGTTTGAAGAAGATGCTTTTAAAGTTGCTGATACAGATTACTTTTTAATACCAACAGCAGAAGTACCTGTTACAAATCTTTTTAGAGATGAAATAATAGAAGGAGATAAACTTCCAATAAAATATGCTGCTTATAGTGCTTGTTTTAGATCTGAAGCAGGATCAGCAGGAAGAGATACAAGAGGACTTGTAAGACAACACCAATTTAATAAAGTAGAGCTTGTTAAATTTGTTAAACCGGAAGATTCTTATAAGGAACTTGAAAGTCTTGTAAACGATGCAGAAAGCGTTTTAAAAGCATTAGGACTTCCTTATAGAGTAGTTAAGATATGTAAAGGTGATTTAGGATTTACTGCTGCTTTTAAGTATGATTTAGAAGTTTGGATGCCAAGTTATAATAGATATGTTGAAATTTCAAGCTGTAGTAATTTTGAAGACTTCCAAGCAAGACGTGCAAATATTAAATATAAAGACGATGCTAAAAGTAAACCTAATTTTGTACATACATTAAATGGATCAGGTGTTGCTATAGGAAGAACAGTAGCTGCTATACTTGAAAACTATCAAAATGCCGATGGAACAATTACAATTCCAGAAGTTTTAAGACCATATATGGCTGGAAGAGAAGTTATGTAGTGCAATTTAAAATTAAAAATAAAGAATTAAGATACTTTTATTTTAATTCTTTATTTTGTTTTTTAAAAATTTCTATTATAAATTGCAAGAAAAAAGAGATTTAAAGCAAGAAGAATATGAAAGAAATTATTAGGAGATAATTTTCTAAGCTAGAAGATAAATTAAACATAGTTGAAGATGTAGAAGAAATAAAAAAACATGTATTTGAAAAAATAAAATTAAAATTATTCTTATAATCTTAAGATGCTATGTTATCTATGCGATATTTCTAAATAAGTTGATACCTAACTTTTATTTTTTTCTTTTGTAGTATATAGATTTAAAATAATGAAATATATAATACAACTAACTACAAAGAATCCTATAATTATATAGCTTTTTATATTATCATGTATAGCACTAGAATTAAGTGTTACAATAACTAGTACAATATACATTATAGAGCTTACACAAAGAAATGTACCTTGATACTTTGATAATCTTACTTCATCTTTAATAACTCTATTTTTTAATTTAATTAAATATTTTTTAGTTCTATACATTTTATACCCTTTTAAAAAGATAAAAAAGCCAACTAAAAAGCAATATAAATATACAAATAATATATATGCTGAATTTTCCATATATCCTCCTTAAAACATATTTTACCAATAGCATCTAATATTATTATAAAGTTTTTAGTTAATAATAACTACATCTTATATACTATTAATTTTAAGTTAATATATTTACAGTAAATTTTATTTATATAGCTTTAGCCTATCCGTAAAGGTATACCTTTACGGATAGGCTAAAATAAGCTAAAAATGTATTCGTAAACCTTTAAAAGTAGTAGGGGATATATTCGTAAAGCAACAATAACCTTTGCGAATAAATATGTTATATTTATATAGATTTTATAATATATTTATTATTTAAATTTAAATGTCTGAAGTAAATTATAGAGTTGTCTTTATAAATAAAACCAATATTTTAAAGAAATGTTAAGTCTTCATAGCCTACTTCATATGAAAACCTTATCATTGTGATGGAACAGTTCATATATTTAATCTTACATAATGCTTACCAATCTTACTCTTTTGTAATAAACATAAAAAAGTATTGAAGTTTATCATACTATACTGGTAATATTGCATTAGAGGTGATAATTATGGAAAAGCCACAGAAGAAAAAAAATAAAGTGCTTTTAATAGCAATCACTATTTTAATATGTATTTCGTCAATAATAACAGTAAATTTTTTTGGTAAAGGAAATCATGTAAAAAAAGTTCAAGCTATAGTTACAAATACACATAAGCCTTTAAAAGAAAAGAGCGATAATAAAGAAGTTAGTAAGTCTAAAAGTATAGATGAGAATAGTCAAATAGAATTTATAGAAACATTT
This sequence comes from Clostridium sp. Marseille-QA1073, assembly GCF_054863625.1. Lineage (NCBI taxonomy): Bacteria > Bacillati > Bacillota > Clostridia > Eubacteriales > Clostridiaceae > Clostridium > Clostridium sp. Marseille-QA1073. Next base: position 174,117 of record NZ_JBSVQM010000007.1, read on the forward strand.
AAAGAATTTGATTTAAATTTAAAGAAACATGATACAAGCAATCAGAAAATTGATAAATTGATAGAAGAAGTAGAAAAATATGTTGAAGACATTAAACAAATTGACATAATAAAAGAAGTAAAAATAACTCTTAATAAAATTAGTATAAATATTAGGGAATTTTTTCAATTTATAGATGAATTTTTTTAATCAATAACCTTATATAAGTTTAAATTTCTACTATATTTTTATAATTAAGCTAAGATATATTAAATTATACAATTTTAATACGAAAATTTTCTAATAACTATTGACATATGTGATAGAAATAAATATAATGGTAAATGTGAGTTTGACACGGAGAGATGGTCGAGTTGGTTTAAGGCACCGGTCTTGAAAACCGGCGTACGTGTGAACGTACCGTGGGTTCGAATCCCACTCTCTCCGCCATAACATGTGGAGAAATACTCAAGAGGCCGAAGAGGCGCCCCTGCTAAGGGCGTAGGTCGGGTAACCGGCGCGAGGGTTCAAATCCCTCTTTCTCCGCCACAAAATGCTCATTATTTTGAGCATTTTTGATTTATTAAATACCTGTTTATCATCACCATGGTGATGTTTAAATAAAATATTGACATAGATTCTAAATTATAATATAATTGTCTATGTAAATGACACGGAGAGATGGTCGAGTTGGTTTAAGGCACCGGTCTTGAAAACCGGCGTACGTGTGAGCGTACCGTGGGTTCGAATCCCACTCTCTCCGCCATTTTTTTTATCTAAAATTAATTAAAAACTATAATTATGGAGAAATACTCAAGAGGCCGAAGAGGCGCCCCTGCTAAGGGCGTAGGTCGGGTAACTGGCGCGAGGGTTCAAATCCCTCTTTCTCCGCCAAAATCAAGAACCTTTTATATTGTTTTATAAAAGGTTCTTGATTTTCTTTTTTTATATTTTTATTGTATAATTAATAATCATACAATAAAAATATTCTTAGGAGGAAATGTAATGAAATATTTTTTAGATAGTGCAAAAATACATGAAATAAGATATGCGTATGAAAATTGGGGCATAGATGGTGTTACGACAAATCCAAGACACATACAAGCTAGCGGAAAACCATTTAATGTTGTTATAGAGGAATTAGCAAATGAATTCAAAGGAAAAGACTTTCCAATATCCGTTGAAATAAACCCACATCTTGATAAAGCTGAGGATATGATAGCAGAAGGAGAGAAGTTAGCATCATTCTCTGAAAATTTTATTGTAAAAATACCATGTACAGAACAAGGACTTGTTGCTGCTTATAAATTAAATCAAAAGGGAATAAAAACTAATGTTACTTTAGTATTCTCTCCATCTCAAGCAATACAAGCAGGTAGAATAGGTGCATATTTTGTATCACCTTTTGTTGGTTGGAAAGAAACTCATGGAGAAAATTGTGAGCAATATATAAAAGATATAGTTGATATATATAAAAACTTTGATATAAAAACAGAGGTTATAGTAGCTGCACTTAGAAATGGAAAACAAATAGTAGATGCTGCAAAAGCAGGTGCTCATATTGTAACTTGCGGCTTTGATGTATACAAAGATAGCTTTAGTCATCCATTTGTAAACTATGGATTAGATAAATTTACAAATGCATGGGATAATACAATAAAATAATAATATAATATATAATAGTAGATATCTCTATTAAATTTATAGTAGAGATATTTATTATTGACTTTTTACTATTAAATTGTTATAATAATTATGTTTTAAACAATATATGCGTCGGTAGCTCAGTTGGATAGAGTAGCTGGCTACGAACCAGTTGGCCGGGAGTTCGAATCTTCTCCGACGCACCAAAGCTCAAGTCTTAATGGACTTGAGTTTTTTATTTTATATTGAATTATACTACTATGTAATTAAGTTTATATTATATTAAATAAAAAATTATTATGATGGTTACTTTAAAAGTTATTTTATATAATACTTATATTTTAGATCACATATATGAATACATCCTTAATAAGACTATTTAGTTTATTTCTTTCTCGTAATAATATATAGAATTACAAATATATAAAATATAATACAATTTATAATTAATTATTTCCTGGGAAAAATATACATTTAATTAGTAGAAATCATTAATTGATAAAATAAATTCTATATTAATAAAGATAAACTGTTATTCATCGATAAATATCAGTAAATAGCAATTTTTTGTTAAAACCTTCAAAATTGTAAGTTTTATGATAAAATTATGCTATAATAAATCTAATATTATGAAATTTTAGGCAATAAGGGGTTGTTTACATGGGGGGTAAAAAAGGGGCCAAATCTTTAAAGCTTAAAGAAAAGCTCAGTAAGATTAAACTAAGGAGAAAAAATAAAGGAATAAAGGGTGTAAAATTTGAAAGAAAGAGGATAAATTTTAAAAACTTTAAATTCTCATCAATTAAAAATATGACTATGTCATCTATAGGAATGAAAATATCAGTAATCATTAGTGGTATAGTAATTGTTGCAATGATAGTTACAGGAAGCTTTATTCATAATAAAGCTAGCAATATTATTTCTAATTTAAGCAAACAAGAAATGTCATCAATAGTGGATAAGTCAATAGATACGATAAGTATAATGATTGAAAAGTATAGCATGGAGGTTGCATCACTTGCTAGTGCCAAAGATAACTGTGATATTTTAGTAGATAAAAATTCTTCAGATCCTAAGGTTCAATTAGAAGCTACTAAATTATCAGAGAAGATGAATAAGTATTTTAAAGATTATATAGGAAATAATTTGGCAATGGAAAGAATATCTTTAATAGACTTATCAGGAAAAATAATAGCAGATAGTGAGAGTGAGTTTGTTGGAAGTAGCGTAGAAGAAATTTCTTTTCATGAAAGCAGCTCAGGTGGTGCTAAAGTAATAAGTAATACTATGAAGTCTGAAAAGAGTGATAGGTCAATTATAGTATTTACTTATCCTGTTCAAGATTATGACAATCACGGCCAATGTGTAGGATACATAGCTTCATATGTATATACAGATAGCTTTGCTAAGTATTTGAAAAATATAAATGTTAATACCACTACTTCAAGTTTTAGTTTTTTATTAGATGAAACAGGAAATTATATACATCATAAAAACCCTGAACTTTTAGGTAGTGAAGTTCAAATAGATGAAATTAAAGAAATTGTTGATAAAGCTAAAAAAGGAATGAAAGTTGATATAGGAGCTTTAGAATATGTAGATTATGATGATGAAATGATATCTGCTTATGGAATAATACCTAGAACTAATTGGACTTTAGTAGTATCAGCTTATGCAGAAGAGATTATGACACCTGTAAATGCTATGACTAATACTATAATTTTAATAGCTTTAATAGTAATAATAACATGCTTAGTGTTTGCATTTATAATAGCAAGATTCTTAATAAAACCTATAATAAGAGCTAAAGAGTTAGTAATAAAGACTTCTAAATTAGATCTAACAGAAGATAATATTAATCATAGTAAATTTAGTAAAGACGAGATAGGACAGATATCTAAATCCGTTGTTCAAATGAGAAGTGCATTAAGAGATGTAGTTAAGAGTCTTATAAATGTAGAAGAAATGGTAAATAAAAATGCAGAAATAGTAGAAAAGTCTACAGCTATATTAAGAGAAAAAGCAGAAGAAACATCCATGGAAACTTCAGTGGTATCTGCAGGTATACAGGAAACAGCAGCTACATCTGAAGAAATGTCTGCATCCTCAGAGAATATGAAATTAGGTATAAATAATATTGCTTCAGAATCTTTAAATGGCTCACAATTAACTAAGGATATAGTAACAAGAGCAATAGAAATTGAAAAGATATCTAAACAATCTAAGGAAGAAACTCAAACTTTATATAATGATGTAAAAGAAGAATTAGAAATTGCAATAGAAGCATCTAAAGGAGTTAATCAAATTCATAGTCTTGCAAACGCTATACTTAAGATTACAGAACAAACTAATTTATTAGCATTAAATGCAGCAATAGAAGCAGCTAGAGCAGGAGAAGCAGGAAGAGGATTTGCTGTAGTTGCAGATGAAGTAAGAAAGCTTGCAGTAGAATCAGGTAAAACAGCATCTAATATACAAAATGTCGTAAAAACAGTATATAGCTCTGTTGAAAATCTTTCAAACAGTTCAGAAAAAATGATAGAGTTTATGGAGAAGCGAATAAACAGAGATTATGAAAGAATGATTGATACAGGTAAACAATACTCAAAAGATGCTGATGTATTTAATAATTTTATGCTTGAATTTAGCGATGAGGCTCAAAGATTAAATTCACATGTAGAAGGTATAGTAAAAGCTATAGAAGATGTATCTACTACTTTAAGTGAAGGTTCCTCAGGAGTATTTAATATTTCAGCTAAAACAGAAGATATAGTAGATAAAATTGAAGAAATAAATAATGCATCTATTGAAAATAAGAATAGTGCTATTAAACTTACTGAAATAACATCAAAGTTTAAGCTATAAAAATGAGTTAGAATAAGGTAATTTAAAATAACTAGTCAATATGCTATTCTATTTTGAGTCATACTACGAAGCCAGAAACTTATAATAATCCAACTATTATAGGAACCTGCTAATTGCATGACACAAAATATACTTAGCGTCTTTGACTAGTTATTTTCTTTCATATATCTGAGCTTAGAGATTAAATTCTAGCTCCTATTTTTTCCCCCATTTTTACTATTACCTCAATATCTTTTTTACTATGATATATAATATCCTCATCAAGTTTTAATTTATCCTTCTCTACTAATATTATTACAGTAGATCCTCCGAATTTAAAAAAGCCTTTTTCATCACCCTTAGAAACTCTAGAATTTTCTTTATAGGTTTGAATTATGCCACCTACACAAGTAGCACCAACTTCTAGATATAATAAATCTCCAAAGTTTTCACTATGTAGTATACTATATTCACGTTTATTTGATGTAAATACCTTATTAACTTTTTCAAGAGCTATAGGACTTACAGAATAATAATTACCCTTAATTTTGGTGGTAGATGAACAAACTCCATCATCTATAAAGTGAAATCTATGATAATCAGTAGGGCATAATCTGAAAATTAAACATATTCCACCTTTATATTTATCAGCAAGTTCCTTAGAACCTAGAAGTTCTTTTAAAGAATAATCAAAGCCTTTAACTTTAAAGCTATGATTTTCATCTATATTATCTATAGATAATAATCTGCTATCAGAAGGAGATATAAATATGTTCTTATCTTTATTAATCTCTCTAGCTGTAGGTTTTAATTTTCTATAAAAGAAATCATTAAATGAAATATACTCATCAATAGATTTCTCATATTCATCCATGTTCATATTAAAGTCTTTTACAAAGCTTTTAATTTTTTTTGAACTTAATTTTGTATCACAGTAGTGACCATAAAATTTTGAAAAGAGTTTACGCTTAACTAATAATTCTAAAAAGCCTTTACCTATAGGAGATTCATAACTCCATTTAAGCATGTTTTCTCCTGCTACTTTTTCTATCTCATAAGATCTACTTCTTCTATTATAATACTTTATCATAGCATCAACCTCTAAATTTAATATATATTTAAAAAATAACTAGTAAATATACTTATGATTTTGACCAGTTATTTTATTATACACATCTTATATAAACATATTATATGTAAATCAATAGTTTTACAACAAAAAACCACTAGTAATAGTTACTAGTGGTTTTTCATCTATAGTAAAGTATAAATTTGTTATATCTAAATATAATTATTTTAAATATACACTAAATCTATAAAAGATTAACTTTTAAAATTATTAGTTTTATCTATATCGATACCTCTAAACTGTTCATACTCATTCATAGTTTTAACAACTAATCCACTAAGAGCTAACACTGCTATTAAGTTAGGCATAACCATTAAGGCATTAAAGACATCGGCAAGCTCCCAAACTAAATCAACTTTTAAAAGGGAACCGACAAATACGAAAATCATAACTAAAAGTCTATAAGGTGTTAATCCTTTATTACCAAACAAATATTTAATGTTTGATTCTCCAAAGAAGTACCAGCCTATAATTGTTGAAAAAGCAAAGAATAATAGACATATAGCTATAAATCCTTGGCCATATGAACCTAGTGATAGCTCAAAAGCCTTCTGAGTTAATGCAATAGCTGTTTCACCAGATTCTAATGCACCACTAGTTAATATAACTAATGCAGTTAAAGTTAAGATTACAAAAGTATCAATAAAAACACTTATGATAGCTACAGAACCCTGTTCTCCTGGATGTTTAACATTTGCAACAGCATGAGCATGAGGAGTTGATCCCATACCAGCTTCATTAGAAAATAATCCTCTGGCAACACCATATCTTATTGATTGCCTAATTGTTATTCCTATAACCCCACCAGCAACTGCTTGAGGATTAAATGCACCTACAACTATTGATCTTAAAGCAGGTATAATTTGACCTGCATTTAATATTATAATTATTAAAGAGGCTAAAATATATAAGCCAGCCATTAGAGGAACAATCTTTTCTGTAACAGAAGCTATACGTCCCATTCCTCCAAAGAATACAAATCCTCCAAGTAATGCAACAATTATGCCAGTAATAAATGTTGGAAGTCCAAAGGCATTATTAAATGCTTGAGAAATAGAATTGGATTGCACTATATTCCCCATAAATCCTAAAGCTAATATACAGGAGATTGCAAAGAATCCAGCTAAAAATTTAGCTATTTTTTTATTTTTCAATCCATTTTTAATATAATAAGCAGGACCTCCTGTAACCTCACCATCAACTCTTGTTTTAAAGAGTTGTGATAATATTGCTTCTGCATATATTGTAGCCATGCCTAAAAATGCACTTAGCCACATCCAAAATATTGCGCCAGGACCACCAGAGGCTATTGCAGTAGCAGCTCCAGCTAAGTTCCCTGTTCCTACCTGTGCTGCAATTGCTGTAGATACTGCTTGGAAAGAACTCATACCGTCTTTGCCAGCTTTTTTCCCTTTTAAGCTCAATCCCCCAAAAATTCTTCTAAAACCTTCTCCAAATTTTCTTACTTGGACAAATTTTAATTTAAAACTAAGAAAAATTCCTGTTCCACATAGTAAAATTAATAAGATGTAGTCCCATAAAATTTCCTTTATTAGTTTTACTATGTCAAGTAAAAAGTCCATGATAAATCCCCCTTTTTAAATAAATTAGTACACTATTAATTATAAATTAATAACAGAATAATTTAAATTGTCAAAATATTAAAAAGTTACTCAAAGTAACTGATTTTTACAACTTAATTCTTATTTTATAATATAATTAAATTACATTTAATTATAACTAAAATAATTTCAATAATATGTTGTAATATAGGCTAAATTTTATCTTATAATGTAGTGAAAATAATTAACTAGCAATAGTATAAATTGATAATTTAAAAAGGTATTGATACTTTAAAGTATCAATACCTTTTTTGTTAAATTACTTCACTTTTAGTTTGAACTCTCAAATCTTCATTTGAAGGTTTAGAAGCTCTATTTTTAAAGAATTCTTCAGCAATCTGAGGAAATGCAAGATATGATAATACATCTTCATTTGCTGAAATTTTATCTTTAAGCATTTTTTTAGTCTTTTCAAAAGCAGGTTCTAAACTATCAGCAAATCTACCTTTTATTGGTTGATCATCACCCAAAGCTTTTTTCATTACTTCTTCATTTATTTTACCAGGTGACCTACCATATTCTCCTTTACAGTAAGATTTAACCTCTTTAAGCACCATTTTATATCTTTCACCAGTTAATACGTTAACTGTTGCTTGAGTACCAACCATTTGACTCATAGGAGTAACAAGTGGTGGAAAACCTAAATCTTCTCTTACTCTTGGAACCTCTGCTAGAACTGAATCTAATTTATCTATGGAGTTTTGAGATTTAAGTTGAGAAATCATATTTGATAACATACCACCAGGTATTTGGTTTGTTAATCCCTCTGGTTGAGGAGTTAAAACTTTAGGATCAAGTAGTCCTGATTTTAATACTTCGGCTCTTATTGGCTTAAAGAAATTATTTATATAAGTTAATTTATCTATGCTTAAATTCGTATTAAATCCAGCAGAAGTTAATGCTTGATGCATAGTTTCAGTTGGTGGTTGTGATGTACCACTTGAAAATGAAGATATAGCAGTATCTATGCCATCAACTCCTGCTTCAGCAGCTTTATAATAAGACATTTCAGCTAATCCATTTGTGCAATGAGAGTGTAGGAATACTGGTATTTTAACTTCTGATTTTATACTTTTAACTAAATCATGAGCTATATCAGGCATTATAAGACCGGCCATATCCTTAATACAAATAGAATGGGCTCCCATATTTTCTAATTGTTTAGCTAAATTTGTATAGTTTTTAACATCATGTATAGGGCTTACTGTATAAACTATGGTACCTTGTGCATGTGCGCCTTGTTTAATAGTCTCATCCATAGCTACTTCAATATTAGAGAAATCGTTTAAAGCATCGAAAATTCTAATTATATCCATTCCATGATAAACAGATATTTTTATAAACTCTCTTACAACATCATCAGGATAGTGTTTATACCCTAATATATTTTGTCCTCTTAAAAGCATTTGTAGAGGAGTTTTCTTTACTATGCTTTTTATTTTCTTTAATCTTTCCCATGGATCTTCATTTAAATATCTTAAGCAAGAGTCAAATGTAGCCCCTCCCCAACACTCAAGTGAATAATATCCTGCATCATCTAAGTCTTTAAGTATAGGTGCAAACTCATTAAAAGGAAGTCTTGTTGCAATTAATGATTGGTTTGCATCCCTTAGAACCGTCTCAGTTATATGAATTTTTTTCATTAATAATCACCCCTATAATCTAGTGTCATACACTTGTATTTTAACATAAAGCTCAATAAAAATCTGCAATAAATCATTTATTTGTCTGAAAAATTATATATTATAGAATTATTACAATAGGATCCTATAACTAAACCTTATTTAATATATTAAATATAAATTTTCATAGGTATTATAAAGAAATCTTGACATTAGCGGTAAGAAATAATTATAATGTAATTATGATATTTGCGCCCGTAGCTCAGTAGGATAGAGCAACCCCCTCCTAAGGGGTAGGTCGGAGGTTCGACTCCTCTCGTGCGCACCAAAGCTTGGTAAAGTTTTCCTTTACTAAGCTTTTTATTTTATATATGATAAAGTTATAGGCTATAATTTTAAAGAATTTAGACAAAAATATATAATAAGTTAAGGAGAAGCTATGGAAGATAACTTTATGAATGAAGCTATAATAGAAGCAAAAAAAGCTTTAGAGTTAGAAGAAATACCTGTAGGTGCAGTTATTGTAAAAGATAATAAAATAATTGCAAGAGCACATAATCTAAAGGAAAGATTAAATGACCCAACCTGCCATGCAGAGATTCTTGCTATAAAGGAAGCTTCAAAGGTGTTAAATTCATGGAGACTTACTGGATGTAGTATGTATGTTACATTAGAACCATGTCCTATGTGTGCAGGAGCTATAGTTCAAAGTAGATTATCCAAACTTTATATAGGAACTTTTGATGAAAGAAGTGGAGCTTGTGGTTCTGTAATGAATATAGTACAAAATGATTTTTTAAATCATTGGGTAGATGTGAAATGGACTTATGAAGAAAGCTGTAGCACTCTACTACAAAATTTTTTTAAAAAGAAAAGGAGTGATAATAAATGACAGATAGTAATAAATTTGTTAGCGATGAAGAAAAAAAGAAAATGGTATTAGATAAAATGACAAAAGTATGTATATGCAAGGCAATACCAAGATCAAAAATAAAAGAAGCAATAAAATCTGGTGCAACTACCGTGGAAGAGGTAAATAAGATTGTAGGTTCAGGCAGCGGTGGATGTAAAGGGAGAAGATGTGGTCCAAAAATTGAAGAACTTATAAACATGTATAAAAATGGTGAGTTCTAAAAAAATATATAGTTAATTTAAGCTAGACTATGTATAATAGATTAAAGAATAAAAAAGAAAGGGGATGAGGTTAATGGATTCAGTTGCATTTAGTTTATTTGGTATTGATATAGCATGGTATGGAATTTGTATAGCTCTTGGAGTTGTAGCAGCATTACTTTTAGCTCAATATACTTGTAAATTAGTTAATATAAATTATGATGATATGCTAACTGTATTTTTAATAACTTTTCCGATTGCTATAGTTGGAGCAAGACTTTATTACGTTATTTTTGAATTTGATCAATATAGAGATAATTTAATGAATATCTTTAATATAAGAAGTGGTGGCTTAGCCATACATGGAGGCATAATAGCAGCAATTATTGTAGTTGCTATATATTGCAATAAAAAGAAAATCAATTTTTTCGATATTATGGATATGGCTGCACCATGCATAATATTAGCTCAAGGAATAGGAAGATGGGGAAATTTCTTTAATCAAGAAGCTCATGGTGGCCCTGTAACAGAAGCTTTTATTAGTAAATTTCCTCAATTTATACAAAAGGGTATGTTAATAAAAGGAACATATTATCATCCTACATTTTTATATGAAAGTATATGGAATGTATTGGTATGCCTAATACTTTTATATATGTTAAAAAAAGTTTCAAAAAAAGGTGTTGTATTCTTTAGCTACATAGGTTTATATTCTGTAGCAAGACTTTTTATAGAAGGTCTTAGAACAGATAGTTTAATGCTAGGTAGTATAAGAATGGCTCAGTTAGTAAGTATAATAGGTATATTAATATGGGTAGCAGGGGTAATATACTGCTATAAGTTTAATAGAGATAGAAGATTAATAAATTGATAAATATATATCTTAGAAATAGTAATACTTAGGTATGATAATTTCAAAGTAAAAGAGCAATTATTTAAATTTTAATAATTGCTCTTTTACTTTTGCTAATAGCATGAGTATATTTTTATTTTTAATCTCTCTTACTAGAAATAGGAATATAAGGATATAATCTTGAAGCTAAATTACTCATTGGCATTGTTTGAAGATATACTTTACCTGGTCCTCGTAACGTAGTTAAAAATAGTCCTTCTCCACCAAATAGTACATTTTTAACTCCTTTAACCATTTCTATATCAAAATGAATACTAGCTTCAAAAGCAGCTACATGACCAGTATCTACTTTAATAGTTTCTCCAGGAGCTAAATTTATTTCTTCAACATGACCATCAAACTCTAAAAATACAATTCCTGGACCAGTCATTCTTTGAAGTATAAATCCTTCACCACCAAAAAAACCAGTAGAAAGTCTCTTTTTAAGATGAATTTTAAATTCTACAGAAGTTTCTGCTGCTAAAAAAGCTCCTTTTTGACATATTAATGTTTCTCCAGCATATAAACTTTTTGCAACAATTTTTCCCGGTACTGAAGATGGAAAAGCGATACTTCCATTACCGTGAGTACATGTAAAGGTATTTAAAAAAATACTATCACCAGATAATGCTCTTCCTATACCTGCAAAAAGGCCACCTTTCATATTTGTATCCATTTCAATGTTGTCACTCATCCATCCCATGGCACCAGATTCAGAAACTATGGTTTCTCCAGCATTTAATGAACAGATTACAACAGGAAGATTTCCACCTTTAATTTCATAATTCATATTGTAGACCTCTCTTTAATATAATTTTTATATGGATAAATATAAGTTAGTATAATATATTTAAAACATACTGAAAAAATAAATAGTAAATATAACTAAAAATATATTTCATATCTTTATCTAATTACTTTTTATATATATAATTATACGAGATTATAAAAGTTTTAGCATTTAAAACAATTATAAAATTTTTATGAAAAAAATATTTTAAAAATATCTCAAAAGTATATTAAAAAATAGTAAGATTTAATAAAATTTAAGAAATTTAATAAAAAAATTTACTTTGAGGTATTATAATCCAATTTTATTTAAAATAACCACTTGCAACTAGAGATTAATAATAGTATAATCTTATATACGTAAGTAACTAAATAATATATGGAGAGATGTCCGAGCGGCTTAAGGAGCACGCCTGGAACGCGTGTGTAGGGGAAACTCTACCGAGGGTTCAAATCCCTCTCTCTCCGCCATGTTGTACTAGATGGGGAGTTAGCGGTGCCCTGTAACCTGCAATCCGCTACAGCAGGATTGAATTCCTCGCCTAGGTTTTAGTTTGTGTGGTCTGGCCTATGTAAGTGGCGTTGAGAATTGGGTCCCACGCAATGGAGATTCATGAACCTCGTCAGGTCCGGAAGGAAGCAGCGATAAGTGAAACCCTCCATGTGCCGTGGATTAACCTGGTTTGAGTTAACTGCATGGGTAACGCACATAAATTAATTATCAAAGCGAGGTGTACAACTTTAATTTTAAAAGACAAGATGCAAAATTGCATCTTTTTTTATTATATGTAAAAACTTATAATATATATATAAGGCTAAAAGAGGTGAGAATATGGCGTACACTGCATTATATAGAGAATATAGACCTAAAACTTTTGAAAATGTAGTAGGTCAAGCACATATAACTACTACTTTAAAAAATGCTATAAAAACAGAAAGAATTGCTCATGCTTATCTTTTATGTGGTACAAGAGGAACAGGAAAAACATCTACAGCAAAAATAATTTCAAAGGCTGTTAATTGTTTAAATCCTAAAGAGGGGGAACCGTGTAATGAATGCGATATGTGCAATAAGATTAATAGTGGTACTGCAATAGATGTAATTGAACTAGATGCAGCCTCTCATAATGGTGTAGATAATATAAGAGATATAATAGAAGATGTTCAATACCCTCCTCAAGAGGCTAAATATAAAGTTTATATTATAGATGAGGTTCATATGCTATCAGTAGGTGCAGTAAATGCTTTTTTAAAGACTTTAGAAGAACCTCCTAATAGAGTAATTTTTATTTTAGCTACTACAGACCCTCAAAAATTACCTATAACTATACTCTCAAGATGTCAAAGATTTGATTTTAAAAGAATTAAAAATGAAGATATATTTTTAATGCTTAGAAGCATAATAGATCATATGGGAGTATATGCAGAAGATAAGAGTTTAAAATTAGTTTCAAGAATTTCCGATGGTGCAGCGAGAGATGCTCTTAGTATATTAGATCAAGCAATTTCTATGAGTGACGGTAAGGTAGAATACGAGAACATAGTTCAAATGTTAGGACTTATGACTAATGAAGGACTTATTAAGCTTACAGATGCAGTTATAGATAAAGATATTGAAAAATCTATAAGAGAAATTAATGAGGTAGTACAATTAGGTAAAGATATTCATTTATTTATAAAAGATATGACTACTCATATGAGAAACCTCATGATGATTAAGATAAGTGATAATCCTGATGATGTATTAGATATGTCCATAGAAAATATTGAACTTTTAAAAAGTCAAGCTCATAAAATTAGAGTAGAGGAAATAATGAGGTATATAAAGATACTTCAAGAAGCTGAGGATAATTCTAAATATTCAAAGCAAGGAAGAATATATTTAGAACTTGCTGTAATTAAAATGTGTAAAATAGAATATGATACCTCAATGGAAATAATGCTTTCTAGATTAAATAAAATAGAAGAATCTATAAAAAATGGCACTATTAAAGTAAGTGAAAATAAGGTATCGGAAATAAATAATATAAAGAAAGTAAATGCTCCTATATCAAAACCTAAGACAGAAAGTATTGTCAAGGAAGACATTGCAGATATTGAGATTACTGATGATACTTATGGTGAAAGCAATATTACCTTGGAAATGGTTAAAAAATCCTTTAAGGATATTCAACAATTATTAAAGGGAAGAAAAAATATGGTTTTAGCTGCAGCACTTATGGTTAGCGAAGTTAATTATGTAAAAGGAAATGTTATAAACATAATTTTTTCTAAAGAATATTCTTTTCATAAAAATAGATTAGAAAAAGATGATAGTAAAAAAATAATTGATGATATATTTTCTGAGGTTTTAAAAGAAAAGGTTAGAGTTACATATTCTATTGATGAACCTAAAGATGTAGAGAAACCTAAGGAAGAAATATTATTTGATACTTTTTCAAAAGATTTAGTAGAAATAGTGGATGAATAGAGAAATTAGAATATTATATTATTAGCATATTTCATTAATAATATAGAAATTTTTTAATTTTAGTTACATTATTAATGAATATTATATATACTAATATATTGATACTATATTTTAAGGAGGTATTATTATGGCAAAAGGCGGATTTCCAGGAATGGGCGGAGGAAGCATGAATAACTTGATAAAACAAGCTCAAAAATTCCAAAAGCAAATGGAGGATATGCAAAAAGAGCTAGAGAATAAAACTTTTGAAGGAACAGCTGGTGGTGGTGCAGTTACTGCTACAGTAAGTGGAAAAAGAGAGATATTAAAGGTTAGCATAGAACCAGATGTTGTTGATCCGGATGATGTTGAAATGTTAGAAGACTTAGTAATGCTTGCTTGTAATGAAGCTTTAAAGAAAGCAGAAGAAGAGACAAACAGCTCAATGGGAAAACTAACAGGTGGATTAAATATGCCAGGTATGTTCTAATATAAATTTAACTACAGTATTCTTCCTATTTAAGGAGGATTTTAGAGGTGAATGGATTGGATTTTTATCCTGTATCAATAGAAAAACTTATAGAAGAGTTTGCTAAGCTACCTGGTATAGGAAGCAAAACAGCTCAAAGACTAACTCTTCATGTTTTAAATCTTCCTAGAGAGGAAGTAGAAGAGTTTGCTAATGCACTTATAAAGGCGAGAGGAACAATAAAATATTGTTCAATTTGTGGAAACTTTACAGATAGTGACCCATGTTCTATTTGCTCTAACCCTAATAGAGATAAAACAACAATTTGTGTTGTTGAACAACCAAAAGATATTATGACAATGGAAAAGGTTAGAGAGTTTAATGGAGTATATCATGTATTACATGGGACTATATCACCTATGAGTGGAAGAGGTCCAGAAGATATAAAATTAAAAGAACTTATAACAAGAATAAATGGGGAGCCAAAAGAAATTATAGTTGCCACAAATCCTAATATTGAAGGTGAAGCAACAGCTATGTATATTTCTAAAATATTAAAACCTTTTGGAATAAGGGTAACAAGAATAGCCCATGGAGTACCAGTAGGTGGAGATTTAGAATATGCAGATGAAGTTACTCTTTCAAAAGCATTAGAAGGCAGAAAAGAAATTTGATATCGATTATTTCACAATGCCTTAAGTAAAATAAATTTATGTTTAGAAGTAAAAAGTTTTGTCAGATAGTCGTAGTTTTAAAGAAGTAAAAACCTTTAAATCTACGACTTTTTTATTATAATAAAAAGTCATTTAAAGCATAGAAAATTGTAATTTATAAATTTATTTAAGAATAAAATAAACTTAAGATTATCTTAAGAATAACTTCAGATTTAATAAAGATTAGGAAGGTATTATTAATTTTAGAAGGAATATAAACCATAATATATAGGTTAAAAAAGTATAAGAATACACCATGAAAAATATAAAAGATTATCTATTATATTATTTAATAATAAAAGGGGAGATTAAAATGTTTGAATTTTGCGAAAATATTTACACAGATGTCAGAATTGAACATGTTTTGGAGACTTCTATAAATTTTACTAATGGAGTTTTAGAAAATAATAAGATAAGAGAGTATTCTGGTGCTCTTATAAGGGTTTTTGATGGGGATAGATGGTACTATAAATCCATAAGTAATTTATCTAGTATTCAAGAAGAAATTAAAAATCTTTCAAAAATGGCAAAAGAAAATGAAAAAATTTATGATGATGAAGTTGTAAAAAAGTTTCAAGTTAATAATGGAGAATATTACTCATATAAAGGTTTTGAACTTGATAAAGTATCTAGAGAGGATAAATTTAAATTAGCTAAAGAAGCAGTAGAAATTACAAAAGAAAAGACAGAAGGTAAAAGCTTTAAAGTCAATTATAAGGATTCAAGAATAGTTAAGGAGTTTTATTCTAGTAAAGGCAGTAATTTAAAATTTGATTACCAGCTTTGTGGTATCGGAATTAAGTATTCTTTTAATTTTGATGATAAAACTTTTTCAGATAGTTCTAAAATTGTATCCTTCAATTTTAATGACCTTAATGATATAAAAAATAAATTTGAAGAAGATTATAAAGAAGGATTAGATTATGCTAGAAAATCAAGCCCTATTACATCAGGAAAATATACTGTGGTAATGTCACCTGAGGTAGTTGGAGTATTTGCTCATGAGAGTTTTGGACATAAGAGTGAAGCAGACTTTATGGTGGGAGACGAAAAGATGATGAATGAATGGAAAATAGGTACAAGAGTTGGAGCTGATTTGTTATCTATTTTAGACTATGGTGGATATTTAGGTTCTGGTTATGTACCTTTTGATGATGATGGAACAAAAGGAGAAAAAACCTATTTAATTAAAGAAGGAATATTAAAAGGAAGGCTTCATTCAGCAAAAACTGCTTCTATTCTTAAAGAAGAGTTAACAGGAAATGCTAGAGCAGTTAATTTTCAATTTGAACCTATAGTTAGGATGACTAACACCTATATTGAAAAAGGTGAAAAGACAAAGGAAGAACTAATTAGTGAAGTGGAAGAAGGAATATATATTCATAATTGTAGATATGGTACAGGAATGAGCACTTTTACTATAGCACCTAATAGAGCATATATGATTAGAAATGGAAAAATAGCTGAGCCTGTTAATATCTCTGTTATAACTGGTAATGTTATGGAAACATTATATAATATCGACGGTGTTTCAAAAGAACTAGAATTTAAAAATAATATATGGGGTGGATGCGGAAAAATGGAACAATCTCCATTATCTGTTTGTATTGGCGGGCCATATGTTAGAGTTAAAAATATTGAGGTTCAATAGGGGGGAATTTATAGATGATAAAGGAAAAATTTGTTTTAAATCAAAAAGAAACATCTATAGGTATTATGCAATCTAAAATAGATGATATTAGAATGAAAGATATAACATTTACTGGGGTAAGAATATACGATAATGGTTTTGTAGGTGTAGCTGGCGCTATTGGAGAATATGATGAAGATAAATTAGAAGCTGAAGCAAAGGAAGCTTTAAAGCTAAAAATTCCTTATGAAGCAAATGTTTATGAAAATAATAAACATTCTGTGGTTAATGAATGTAATATAGGAGAAATTAACGAGTTTATAAATGAAATTGAAGAAATAATAACAATACTGAATAATAGATATAAAAATTTCACCTTTGCAAATAAAGTAAATCTTATTGAAATAGAAGCGTCACTAAAAAATGATAAAGAATTAAATTTGCATCAAAAAGATAAAAGAATAAATTTTAATATTACGGTTAAAGATAAAAATTCAGTAAATATTATGGATACTTTTATACCTTATACTACTAGGACATATAATAGAGATAATTTCTTATCTTTTGTAGATAGTATACTTTTACCTTATTACAATATAGTAGAGCTACCTAATAAGGATAAGCTTCCAGTAGTAATGTTCAACCCAGATTTAAACGGTCTATTAGCTATGAAATTTTTTGAAGATTTAAATGGATTAACTTTTGTTAATGAAGCATCTATTTTTTCTGGAAAACTTGGTGAGAAGTTGTTTAATGATGAGTTTACATTATTGTTAACATCAAATCCAGAAGACACTAATGAATTATTCTTTGATGCAGAAGGTAGCTTTTTAAAAGATTATAGATATGCCCTAATTGAGAACGGAGTTATAAAGTCACCTTATACAGATAAGAAAATTGCTTTAAATTATAATCTTCCATTAACAGCAGCTTCAACAGGAGAATATGATGAAGCACCTTCATTACAACCAAGCGAATCTATATTTAATAAAATGAAGTTAAAACAGGGAGATAAAACTGTGAAAGAACTTTTAGGTGGGGAATTAGGAGTATTTATATTTACAGCATCTGGTGGAGGATTTACACCAGAAGGAAACTTTGGAACTCCTGTTCAACAAGCTTATTTATTTGATGGAGAGAAATTTATTGGAAGATTACCAGAACTTAAAATATCTTCTGATTTATATAGCATGTGTGGAAAAGATTTTAGAGGAGTTTCAAAGAATACTTTAAACGAAGATGTAAATTTAAGTTACACAGTAATAGATATGAAAGTAGAAAAACTTTAAAAACTAATATTTTATTAAAATAATTTATATGTTAATATTTTTATCCTCATTTTAGATTTTAAATAAAATGAGGATATTTTTTATAATAAAATTGTTATTAAATTTCCTTATATAACTTTAAATTGAACTTTTGTAAATATTGTTATATAATCACATTAATTATCATTTAATAATATTTATTAAATGATAATATATAATTATGTTTAATTTAAATATGGGGGAGAGTACGTTATGAAGATAAAAATTAAAGATAAACTAAAGTTTATATGTATATGCTATATTGCACTTATAGCTTTAACAGTAGTAATGAATTTTAGAACATATAAAGAAATAAATGGGGATAGCAGTTTTATAAATTATTTTGGAAAAATGAGAGCATATAATTATAGGATGGCACAACTATCTTCCAATATTGTTTTAGCTTCAGATGATAAAGAAAGCTTAGAAGCTTTAGAGGTAAAGATAAAGGAAATAGACAATATGTTTGAGGATTTAGTAAATGGTAATAGCAAATTAGATATAAAACCTATAGATAATGATAGTATAAAAAATAATCTTAATGATGTAAAAATTCAATGGGAAAAAGAATTTAAGCTAGCTTATAAAAATATTTTAGAAAATGGTAATAAAAATTCTTGGAAATTTATAAAAGATAATGTAAATAAATATGTTAATTCTATTGATAATGTAGTTGTAGAATATACTTTATATTCTAAGGAGAAAATTAGCTCTGCTAAAAATAAAAGTATTTTTATATTAGGAACTTCTATAATTTTAAGTATAATTTTTGGTACTTTAATGATAAAGGTTATAATGAAACCATTAATAAAAATTAAGGATGAGTTTGAAGTTATTTCAAAGGGAGAAGGAGATTTAAGAAAAGAAATATTATATAAATATAATGATGAAATAGGTGAATTAACCAAGTACTTTAATGGATTTATTGGGAAAATAAGAGAAATTGTAGGGACTATATTTGATTCTTCAAGAATGTTAAAGGAATCAGTAGCATCTATGCAAGTTATAAATGATGAACTTGGAAGAGCAACAGAAACTATTTCAGTATCAATGCAAAATGTATCTTCAGGAAGTGTAGAGCAATCTAATATGATTCAACATATTATGTCTCAAACAGAGGATGTAAGTTCAGAAATTACTAATGTTATGGAAAAGATTGATATTTTACTAATTCAATTAGAAAATAGCAAAAATTCTTCTATTGAAGGAAAGAAAATATTAAATAAGGAAATTGAAGAGTTAAAAGATCTTGTTTTAAATACAAAGGAATTATCTAATACAGTAAATGAATTAGAAAAAGATTCACAGGATATACAAGGTATTCTAAATATTATAAATCAAATATCTTCTCAAACAAACTTATTAGCATTAAATGCATCTATAGAGGCGTCAAGAGTAGGAGAACACGGACGAGGTTTTTCTGTTATAGCAGAGGAAATTAGAAAATTATCAGATGAGAGCAGAGAGTCAACAGAAAAAATAGA
The DNA here is from genome assembly GCF_054863625.1 of Clostridium sp. Marseille-QA1073. Lineage (NCBI taxonomy): Bacteria > Bacillati > Bacillota > Clostridia > Eubacteriales > Clostridiaceae > Clostridium > Clostridium sp. Marseille-QA1073. Next base: position 193,803 of record NZ_JBSVQM010000007.1, read on the forward strand.
GAATATAATTAAATATAGACTTGAAAAGATATTTAATATTGGAGAGTATATGAATATTATCTTAAATCAAATAACTACTTACCAACAAGATATGAGTGATGTTGAAATGAAGTTTAATGAGGTTACAAAGCAAGCTAATGAAGAGTATTTAGAAATGAAAAATATTAGGGAGATAAATTATAATGTAAAAGAAGAATTTAAAGAAATTAATTCATCCATTAGCAAGGTTGCTTGTATTGCAGAAGAAAACTCAGTAAATTCTCAAGAAATTGCAGCGTCAATTGAAGAACAAGCAGCATCATTTGAGCAGGTTGATAATAATATGAATTCAATAAATCAATTATCTATAGACTTAAATAAAATAATTGGAAAGTTCAAGATATAACATAATAATTTATAAAGATAATTTTAATAGCAAATATGTTTGTCTTTTACATTTTTGGCATATAAATTTGTAAATAAGAATAAGCCTTCTACTAAATGTCAATAATTTGAAATATACATTATAGTAGGAGGTTTTTTTATGGATAGAAAAAAAGTTATAGAAATGATTTGTAACTATAATAAGTATGATGAAGAGCAAAAGCAAATAATCAATCATCTTGAAGAAGCAAGAGTTGAGTGGGAAAATGCTAGAATTTGTTTTCAATTTGTAAGCGACCCTAAACTTATTGATTTAGTAATATATAAGGAAGATGAAGCCAAGGCAAAATATATATATTTTCTTTCACTTGCAAAAGAAAAAGGTATAAAATTAGATGCAACCTTAATGGTAGAACAATTAAATCCAGCTAGTAGATGGTAATCAAATTAAGCCTTCATATATAAAATGATAATACTATATATTAGTAGTATATTTGTCGTATAATATATATGAGAGGAGATGAATTTGTGGAATATGCTATTTTTTTTATAATTGCAGTCTTAGGGCTAATTATAGTAGGCAAACTATTTGCATGGCCACTTAAAATACTAGGAAAGTTAGTAATTAATGCCATAGCTGGAGGAATATTATTATTTCTAATAAACTTTGTAGGTGGACCTTTTGGTATAGATATAGCTATAAATCCTACTACAGCGCTTATAGCAGGATTTTTAGGAGTTCCTGGAGTTTTATTCCTTATTATATTCAAATCATTTATGTAAGGTATCTGAAAGAAAATATCCTAACATAGAAACTGTGTGTTTCTCAAAAAATATTAAGATATCTTCAAAAAAAATAATAGACAAGTATGTTAGCCTATTTTCCATCATACTATGTTGTCAGAATCCAAACATATCACCACTATGATTAGGACCTGACGCCTTATCTTATATAAAATATACTAACATCTTTGGTTTATAATTTTCTTTCAGATGTTTAAATTAAAAATCGTGGCTTAATGTCACGATTTTTAATATTGCAATTATAATATTTAAATAATTATTTTTAAATTTAAATGGCTTATAACAAAATAATAAAGAGTACCTAAAGATACTCCTTATTCATATATACTAATATTTCCTGATGTAGTAGATATATTTAAATTATGCTTAACGTTATCTCCAATAGTTCCTTGAAGTTTTTTCTTAGATTTTTCTAAAATTTTTATTGAAGGAAATACGTTAATATCTCCAGAAACTGTTTTTAAATCTACTTTTATTCCAACATCTTTAGAGAAATTTATATCTATATCTCCAGAAATAGTACTTCCATTTATATCTCCTAATAATTTATTACAACTAATATTGCCAGAAGTGGTATTAAAGATTAAATTCCCTCTAACATTATTAAGATTTAGTTCACCAGAAATAGAATTAAATTTATTATTATTATCTTTTAAAATAATATTGATTGCATCTAGATCTGATGATGTAGATTGAAATATAAAATTATTCATTTCCATATCTTTTAAAGTTAAACTTCCAGAAGTAGAGTTAAAATTTAAAGAAGATAAGTTTAAATTTTTTATATACCCATCACCAGAAATTGTTGAAATATCCAGTGATTTATTATAAGTTTTTGGTATATATATATCTAGCTTTCCATTATTCATATTGAAAAAGAAATTATTTGGAATTTTATAAGTCTCTATATTAATTTTGTTTTGATCTTTATTTATCTTAAGTTGAGATTCATTAAAGTTATTATTAGTCTGTATATTAGAAGATAATTTAACTTTAAGTTCATTTTCATCATAAGGTATTATAGTAACCTCATAAGAGGTTGTATTTATAGATATTAAGTCTACATTGTCTAATGAAATTACTTTTTCTTCATTGATATCATGGTATTTATAGCTACTATTATTAAAAATTTCATTATAGATATTATAGAAATTAGAAGTTAAATTTAAATTATTAATAGTCATATTTTTAATAGAAATTCCAAAAATGAGAAAAGAAGAAGTAAAGCAAACTATCATTATAATTATTAATGATAGTATAACAGTTTTTAACTTTTTACTATTAAACATAAAGCATCTCCCTTTCATCATATTTGTAATTGTAATTTAAACCAATCTAATACTTTAATACTTAGAACATAAATAGCTTTGCATACGAATAATCCAAAGAAGAATATTAAAACACCTAGTATACTAAGGCCAATTCCTAGAAGTACAACCCCTATTAATGGAACAGAAAGCGGAATAGATATAAATGGAGTTGCAACAGTACCAACTAATCCACCTATAATCGTACCTATTCCACCAATGAATAATCCTATAGATATTCCAAATATACCTAAAATTAATCCTCCTATAGTAGTTATTACAGGAAGACAAATTATAACTAAAGCAATAATACCTATAATTTTCATTGCTTTTGAAAATCCATCATCTGAATTATAAGGTTTATTGTATCTAGTATTATCGTAGCTATCTTTTCTATATTGATTATTATATTGATTTTCATTATTATATTGTTGTCTTGTATTGTATTCATTACCGTTCATTTCATAATTAGCTTTATATTGAGAACAAATAGTATAAGGATCACCTAATTCTCTTATTATTTCTTCATCGGTCTTTCCATTTTCTTTTCCTACTCTAAAATGCTCTTCATAGTCATAGATTATCTCCATTCTTTCATTTGCGGGAAAATCATATAAATCTTGCGACAAAATGCTTATAAATTGATCTTTAGTCATATTAACACCTCTCTTTAACAATGTTATTAACGCTTTCCATAAATTCAGACCACTCTTTAGATAACTTTTCTTTAGTTCTTATTCCAGAATCAGTTATTCTATAATATTTTCTAGGAGGTCCTTCCTGAGATTCTTGAAGGTAGGTTGTAAAATATCCCTCTTGTGTAAGTCTTCTTAAAATAGGGTAGATTGTTCCATCAGAGATTTGTATATTTTTTGATATTTCATTTACAAGCTCATAACCGTAGCAATCTTTCATTGAAACTACTGATAATACACAAAGTTCCAAAACTCCTTTTTTTAATTGAACATTCATTAAATCACCTCTAATAATTGATAGGAAACAAATATGTAATTAAATATTAAAAACCTAATTTATAACTATATTATACTAGCTAGTATTAAACAATACAAGATACTAAACTATATGTTTATACAATATGATTTATTAATAAAAAATGTTCAAAAAAACCATTTACTAAAAAATAAATGGTTTAAGTAAGCTGAGAAAGCTTTTTTAAAGCTTCCATATTTAATATACAAATCTCTTTATTTTTCATATCTATAATATTCTCATTTTTAAGTTCATTAATAATTCTTGTAACAGTTACTCTAGAACACCCTATTAAATTAGCTAGCTCTTGGTGGGTCATAGTTAAACTTATACTATATTTGTTATTAGAATTTTTAGGTGTTAATACTGCTAATCTATATAGTGTAGAAGCAATTCTAGTTTTAGGGGATTCAGCCAAAAAATCATTAATTTGAGATAGAGCAATTCTATATTTACGAATTAAACTATGTATGAAAAATCTATATGTATTGGGATATTGTATTAAAAATTTATCGAGTTTAGTATCTTCAATATAACTTACTGTCACATCTTCAACGGATAATGCTTTAACATCAATATGATCATCTACAAAATATGAAGATTCTCCTAAAATTTCTCCGTTTATAAGGTAAAATAATACTTTTTCATGTCCTGTGGAGGTAAAGGTAGAAACTTTCACAGTACCGGACATCACAATAACAACATTATGCTTTGGCATAGGAGAGATTTCTTGATTTTTTTTAAAATCTATAATTTTCCCTAAAGGTGCTAATTCCTGTAAAAAAAAAGCTCTCATGTCATTTTGTTTATTCATGTTAAATAATTTCTCGTACATGGATACTCACCAACCTTTTATAAATAAAAAAGAGTAAACGGGAGTTTACTCTCTTAATATAATATTAGCTTAATTTAGTAAATTTATTAAGCATCTTTTTTTAATTTTGTCATAAAATTTTTCCAATCTCCATGAGAAATATATATTTTATGTTTATTAAATTCATTTTCATCATTTAATCCGTACTTATATACATAGCATTTTTCAATAGTGCCCGTTTCAACTATTTCAACATCCATAATGGTTCTAATATACTCATTATCGGTATTATTTTCACCATAGTAGCCTTCCATTTCATCCATTGCTACCATTATTTCTTCATAATTATCTACAGTCATAACTTCACCATATATATAATCATCACCGTCTAATACAGCAGGATATCCTTTATTAGGCATATGAAATAATTTACCTTTAATTTTAGCAGCTTCACAATTTAAAACATTGCCTTTTAGGTATTTATCATAATTAAAAAATCCTGTTCTTAAACTACCGTATACAAATACTTTTCTTTTTTCTGTTGGTTTAATCATTAGCAAATAGCTCCTCCAACCATTTTAACGTCTTTGTTATTTTCTACAGCTGCTTTTATACATAATTCAAGTCCTTTTGATATATCAGCTAATGACATACAAGGAGTATTTGGTTTAGTTATAACTTGATTTGGTATAAATGGAACGTGAATAAAACCACCTTTTATATTAGGATATTTTTTATCAATTAAATATAATATTCCGTACATAACATGGTTACATACAAATGTACCAGCAGTATTTGATACTGATCCTGGAATACCATTTTCATTCATTTCCTTAACCATAGCTTTTATTGGTAAGTTACTAAAATATGCAGATTGTCCATCTTCATATATTGGTAGGTCTATTGGCTGATTACCTTCATTATCTTTAATTCTAGCGTCATCTATATTAATAGCAACTCTTTCTGGTGTTACTCCAAATCTACCACCTGCTTGTCCAATTGATATAACTATATCAGGATTGTGTTTTTCTATTGCACTTTCTATATGATCTAAAGCCTTTCTAAAAACAGTTGGAATTTCAATTTTTATAACTTCTGCTCCAGAAATTATATTAGGTAATAACTTAACTGCCTCTAGTGCAGGGTTTACACTTTCTCCACCAAATGGATCAAAACCTGTAATTAAAACTTTCATTGCTTTTCCTCCTAATGTTAATTTATTTTAATAATTACCATCTAATATAATAATTGTAGATGGCAAAATAATTATGACTTTTGCTAAGTTTATTAATTTTTATGATTATATATTTTAAAAATTCATCTCCAATTTATAATTATATGGAGATGAATTTTTACTTTAAATTAAAATGCTAAGAAATACATAAGCGCTATATGAACTACTAATAATAGTAAAGCTACTGGTGCTTGATATTTAATAACAATATTATTATCTTTTGTTTCTAGTAATGCTGCAGGCATAACGTTAAAGTTTGCAGCCATTGGAGTTAATAATGTTCCGCAGTATCCAGCAGTTAATGCTAACGCTCCAGCTATAGCAGGATTAGCACCTTGTGCGTAAACGAAAGGTATACCAACGCCAGCAGTTATAACAGCAAAAGCAGCAAAGGCATTTCCCATTATCATTGTAAATACTGCCATACCTACACAGTAAGCAATTACTCCTGCTAATATATTTCCATTAGGTATAAAGTTTGATATTCCAGATGCAATTACATCACCAACACCAGCAGCAGTAAATACTGCACCTAATGCAGCTAGTAATTGAGGTAATATGCTTGTAGGTCCAACAGACTGAAGCATTCTATTTCCATCTTCTACAAGATTTTTAGGATTTGCTTTTGTAACAAGGAATGTGATTATAATTGCAGCTATAGCAGATATCCCAATGGCAACAGTTCCAGGGAATTTAGTAAATTGAGCAATAACAAGTGCAAATACAGCTATTGAAACTGAAGGAATAAATATTTTATTTTTAAGTTTTTTAGCTTGGTCTTCGCTGAATTTAGCTTCAGGTACTTTTAGGTTACCTATGTTAACTTGCTTCATAGCAGTTAATACTCCAAGGAATACAAGCATTCCACCTACAACAGTTGATGGTAAAAACTTACCCAATATAAATATGATAGAAAGTGTTATCCAAAATAAAGTTGTACCAATTCTAGTTTTATGATTTGTATCTTTAAAAGTAATAATCCCAGTTGTTAACATTAAAAGTCCAACCATTATATAAAAAACTTCAAGTAGTATGTCTGATATAACTTTTATATCCATATATAAATCCTCCTTACATTAGTTTTTATTTGATGCTTTTCTAGCTATAGATTTGTCTAACAAGTGATTTTGTACTACTACAAATAGAAATGAAATTACAGCAATAGGTATTGAAGCTTTAGCAACATCTAATGTGTTTACTGCATATCCAAGTTCTTCTAATGTACCAGCAATTAATAAAACTCCTGAGCTTGCAAGGAATACATTCTGTCCATAGAAATTACCGTAGTTCTCCATAGCAGCGGCAGCCCCTTTAATTTTATCAACTGTGCTTTCATCAAGTTCACCATGTTTACTGATAGCAGCACCTTGTGCCATAGGATTTATAAGTGGTCTTATAAATTGAGCATGTCCTCCAAGTCTTACTGAGAAGGCAGCAGCTAATTCTCTAATGAATAAGTAAAGAGTTAACATTTTTCCAGCAGTTAAGCTTTTAGCATTTTTAATTAATGTGATAGCTCTATCTTTCAATCCGTATCTTTCACATATACCTATAACAGGAAGTGTTAGTATAAATAATGACATATGTCTTTGACTTACAAATGTTTTACCTAATATATCTAGGATTTCAATAACGTTTAGTTTTGCAACTAGTCCAGTAACTACTCCAGCAGATAAAACTACTGCTATAGTATCAAATTTAAGAGCAAATCCAATAATAACTATAACTATACCGATTAATTTAATCATTGATTACTACACCCTTTCTTTATTGTTGAATATATTTAAAAAATTTCTTGTTATTTTCATATTATACTGACAATTAGCGCATAAATCTGTATCCACAGATACAAAAATGAAGAATATTTAGTAGAAAAATGTAGAAGAAAATCTATATAATAATAGGAAAGGATATCTAAGGTGAACAATTGTTAAATAAAAATACATAAATGTTAAATTTTTGCATAAATTTAAATAACTACTCCAGGTGTATCTACATATAAAAAGACAAGCATGTTAAAGTAAAACTTAGTATTTAAAGTATAATACTAAATAAATAATGTTTTTTAATGAACTAAGAATTTTGTTTATGATAAGATAGATATTGTCGTTACGGCACAGAGAAATTCGAAGCGAAACGACATAGTTCAGTACTTGAAAACAGTTATTGAAAAAAATAAAAAAAACTGTTGACAAGAAAAAATAAAGCTGATAGAATAGTAAGAGTCGTCAGGTGATGACGGTAAAAATTACTAAATAATTTGGTCTTTGAAAATTAAACAGAGAAATAGGTAAAACCAGTTAATTCATTGAGTTTCGAAAGAAACTTAAAATGACTATTA
>NZ_JBSVQM010000070.1:0-1157 GCF_054863625.1 Clostridium sp. Marseille-QA1073
ATAAATTTTTAATTATATAAAGTCTATGCAACCTCATTTATAGTATTGATATTTTGAGGAGCTTTAGCTTGCTTTTTAAATACTCTACTTCCAATTTCACCAGCTAGTAATCCACCTAGAACACTAAGACCTACTGCTAAAACTACATTTAGAGGATTGTTAAAGCCAAAAGGTGCTAATAACCCAGGAATAGGAGAAGCTGTTCCTGGAGCATTATTTATAATTTTAAAATGTGCAGCTGCTAATCCTGAAAGTCCACCACCAAAAAAGTTAGAAACGTATATTGGTATAGCATTGGCAGTTACGATATGTGCTTGAGTTAAAGGCTCTAGCATTACAGCGACAACATTGCTTTTATTTCCTAATTTTAATTTGTGGAAAATCATTCCGTTTGTAAATGAACCACCTACACAGGCAATAGATGCAATACCCATTGCTAAACCCTTAAGGTCAAGCATAGCAGTTAATGCCATTGAACTTAATGGAGATGTGCAAATCATTTTCATAATTCCGCCTAGTAGGAATCCCATTAAATAAGGAGATTGCTCTGCTGCTATAGAAATCATTTCTCCAATATTGATTAAAGTCGCATTAACTACAGGATCTACGCCTAAAGCAATACCTCTAGCTATTGGAGCTATTAATAATGCTCCAACTATAACATCTAAACCTTCTGGTAATTTTTTCTCTATATATGGAGCAATCAATCCTACTATATATCCTGCAATAAATCCTGGTAATATTCCGTAGCCAGACACAGCTACTCCAGCAACTACAGCATATATAGGATTAATACCCATACTAATGCCAACTAATATAACTGCTGCAACTCCTCCCATGCTTCCTGAAGAGGAACCAACTGTTGATAAGAAACTAATATTTAATAAGTCACCACTAATATATTTATGAATAGCTTCTACTAAGAAAGTTGCTACCGCTGCATTAGCTAACCCAGACATAGCTTTTTGACCTTTAGGCATTTTTAAGCTAAATAGTGAAAATAAAGCTAAAGTGAAAATTAATAACCCTATTCCTTTAATAATTGTAAGCATAAATGGCCTCCTTATAAATTTATTTTAATCTTATAAATTTAAATTCATTAGATATGGACAAATTTAGCTAAAAAGTAAATATTTATTCTTTTTAAAATAATCTGA
>NZ_JBSVQM010000071.1:0-1108 GCF_054863625.1 Clostridium sp. Marseille-QA1073
TATAAGGTTTCTCTGTGTTTTCATTTGAACATTCTAAAGCCTTTTTTGCAATATAAGATTCTGGAATATTACTCTGCTTTGATATTTTTTCTACTACATGCCTGTAATAATCCTTAGATTGAAAATCCATATTATTGTAAACTTCTAATTTATCTTCTTTTAATATTTGCTCAACTATAGATATTTCTTCAAAAAGTCTTTTATAATTTAAACTTTCCACATCTCTTAAAGACGTAATACTATTACCTAATATAGTTTCAAATTTACTTTCTCTCTTATAAGAAGTAGCTATTACTGTGTCTATATTAATTTCTTTAAGTTCTAATTTATCCTCTATTACTTTATTTATTTTATTATTTTCAATTCCATTATCTCTTAAAAGTTTTAATAAATGATCTGCAAAAGTAGTAGTTATTTTTTGCTTTTTTAGTGTTTCGTAAAAATTATCTTTTAAAGTTCCATCTAATTGACTGTTAATTATATCTTGTGCCAAAATTTCTGCTCTCTTTTTTTCTCCCACTGTAAAAGAAATTTCTTCACAAGTTTTTCCTATATTTTGGATTAAAGCAGCTCTAATCATAATTGGTAATGCCCATAGTTCACCCATGGTCAATATAGTTTCTTTTTGATAACTGTTAATGAACTCTTTAATTATATTTTCATTTAAGTTTCCTTCACTATTACTTACAAGTTCTACCGCAATTTGATAAACTCTAGGATATCCCTTAAATATACCTCTTTTAGCTACAGGTAAATGTTTGTAATATTTATGTGGCATATTAAGTTTTATATCATGATATTCTTTCTCTAGAATATACATATTATCTAATATCCATTCTCCACCTTGTATAATATCGCAATTTTTTTTATACTCCTCATTTATTTCATCATGACAAGCAATGATCTTTTTATAGCACTTCTGAATATTATAAATTAGAGATTTTTTACAGCTCTTATTAGTTATATCACTGTATTTTTGTGAAAGTTCCATAGCTAAGCTATTTAAATCCTCTTTATTATTTTCACCTATCTTAATATAATCCAATAAATCATCATCACTACATTTTCTTAATGTAGCAACTTTCAATGCTACTAAGAAAACTATCGA
>NZ_JBSVQM010000072.1:0-1010 GCF_054863625.1 Clostridium sp. Marseille-QA1073
TTCCCTTTTCTGTAATAATTCCCGTTATATTTTCATTAGGTGTAACATCAAAGGCTGGATTATAAATTTCAATTCCTTCTGCTAATATTCTTTTACCATCTATATGAGTGACTTCTTCACTATTTCTTTCTTCTATTTCTATAAGCTCTCCATGTTCTGTATTAATATCAATAGTTGAGGTTGGTGCTACAATATAAAATGGAATATTATAAATTTTAGCTATTGCTGATAACATAAAAGTTCCTATTTTATTTGCTGTATCTCCATTTAATGCAATTCGATCTGCGCCTACTAATATTAAATCAATTTTTTTGTCTCTTATGAGAGTAGCTGCTGCAGAATCTGGAATTAACTTTGATGGAATTTTTTCTTGAACAAGTTCCCATGCTGTAAGCTTTCCTCCTTGAAATCTTGGCCTAGTCTCATCTGCATATACAAAGATATTTTTTCCACTATAGTGAGCTTCTCTTATTACTCCTAACGCTGTACCATAAGCAGCAGTAGCTAATGCACCTGCATTACAGTGAGTAAGTATCGTTGCATTTTCTGGTACTATTTTATTTCCATGCTTCGCCATAGTCATGTTAATTTCTACATCTTCTTTTAAAATTGTATGTGCTTCTTTTTCAATAAATTTATAGATCTCTTCTATAGATTTACCTTCATTTCTTTTTATAACCTTTTTCATTCTATTAACTGCCCACATAAGATTTACTGCTGTAGGTCTAGAATTATATATAATTTCGCAGGCTTTCTCTAGATTAGCCAAGAAATCATTTTTAGATAATTCATAAAATTCCTTAGCTGCTAAAAGTATTCCATAACCAGCTGCTACCCCTATAGCTGGTGCTCCTCTAACTACCATATCTTTAATAGCAAAATCTACATCTTTATAGGTTGTACAAATAAAAATTTCATAACTATTAGGTAATTTTCTTTGATCAATTAAAAATAATTTATTCTCTTTAAATTCAATTGTAGCAATATTAGTCATGAAAATTCCCCCTTTA
>NZ_JBSVQM010000074.1:0-841 GCF_054863625.1 Clostridium sp. Marseille-QA1073
GGATTTGCCTATCCTACATACCTAAACGCTTAGACTAGCATCCAATAGCTAGCACATCTTATCCTCCTGCGTCACCCCATTTGTAATAACGTCTGCTAGTGGTACAGGAATATCAACCTGTTGTCCATCACCTACGCCTTTCGGCCTCGGCTTAGGTCCCGACTAACCCTGAGCGGACGAGCCTTCCTCAGGAAACCTTAGGTTTTCGACCGACAGGATTCTCACCTGTCTCTCGCTACTTATGCCAACATTCTCACTTCTGCATCGTCCACCGCTCCTTCCGGTACGACTTCAGCCAATGCAGAAAGCTCCTCTACCGCGTACACGTAGTGTACACCCATAGCTTCGGTGGTAAGTTTTAGCCCCGGACATCTTCGGCGCAGGATCTCTTGACTAGTGAGCTATTACGCACTCTTTGAATGAGTGGCTGCTTCTAAGCCAACATCCTAGTTGTCTTAGAAATCCCACATCCTTTACCACTTAACTTACACTTTGGGACCTTAGCTGATGGTCTGGGCTGTTTCCCTTTTGACTACGGATCTTATCATTCGCAGTCTGACTGCCGAAATAAAAGTATATGGCATTCGGAGTTTGATAAGGTTCGGTAAGCGATATGCCCCCTAGCCTATTCAGTGCTCTACCTCCATTACTCAATTAATCGACGCTAGCCCTAAAGCTATTTCGAGGAGAACCAGCTATCTCCGAGTTCGATTGGAATTTCTCCGCTATCCACAGCTCATCCCATGGTTTTTCAACACCAACGTGGTTCGGTCCTCCACGAGATTTTACTCTCGCTTCAACCTGGCCATGGATAGGTCACCCGGTTTCGGGTCTACGACAT